>NZ_JBHUUW010000027.1:0-94908 GCF_042670825.1 Streptomyces sp. NPDC057137
GACCCGCTCGTCGAGCGGGTCGTCGAGGCCGGCCGTCTCGGCGAGGAATTCGAGGTAGCACCAGGCGCCCTCGAACTGGCGGGCGCCCCGCTCGATGCCCTCGGTGTCGGCGGGGCGCAGCAGCGCCGCGGAGTCCGCCGGGCCGCAGTAGCCGAGTTCGTTGGGCGGGAAGGCGTACCGCGCGAAGAGGACCGCGCCGCGCTCGCTCATTCGGCCTCGTTCATTCAGCAGATCCTCGGGAGTTGTTCGCCGACGGGGAGAGCGACCACCCGCGAGCCGCCGAGCCCGGTTCTGGCCACCACCATGCCGGGGTGGTCGGGTACGCAGGTGCCGATCCGGCGGGCCCCGCGTCCCAGCGGATGCGCCTGGAGGGCCGCGAGGACCTCGTCGGAGCGGTCCGCGGGAACGATCGCGATCAGCTTGCCCTCGTTCGCCACCTGGAGCGGATCGAGGCCGAGCAGGCTGCACGCGTCGCGCACGGTGTGCGGTACGGGCAGGTCCCGCTCGATCAGTTCGACGCCGACCCCCGAGGCAGTGGCGATCTCGTTCAGCGAGGCGGCGACGCCGCCGCGTGTGGGGTCGCGCAGTACGTGGATGTCGGCGCCGGTGACGAGCATCGCGCCGACCAGTCCGTGCAGGGGCGCGGTGTCGCTCTCGACCGTCGTACCGAAGTCCAGGCCGTCCCGGCAGCTCATCACGGCCACGCCGTGCACCCCGATGTCGCCGCTGATCAGCACGGCGTCGCCGGGCGCGGCGCGGCGCGGGCCGATGTCGACGCCTTCGGGGATCACCCCGATCCCCGAGGTGTTGACGTAGACACCGTCGCCGCTGCCGCTGTCGACAACCTTGGTGTCGCCGGTGACCAGCCGGACCCCGGCCGCCCGCGCCGCCGCGCCCATGTCCTGGGCGATCCGGCCGAGGTCGCTGAGCGCGGTGCCCTCCTGGAGGATGAACGCGGACGACATGAACAGCGGCGTCGCGCCGGACATCGCCAGGTCGTTGACCGTGCCGTTGACGGCGAGGTCTCCGATGGAGCCGCCGGGGAAGAACATCGGCCTGACGACGAACGAGTCGGTGGAGAAGGCCAGTCGGATGCCGTCGCCGACGGCGAGCACGGCGGAGTCGCCCAGCTCGGGCGCGGCGGCGGAGCCGTACGCGGGGAGGAACAGGTGCTCGACCAGCTCGGCCGACATCGCCCCGCCGCCGCCGTGGCCCATGACGATCGTCGGGGTCGCGCGGAGGGGAACGGGACAGGTCCAGCCCTCGAAGTCGAGGTCGTTGCCGACGGGGACGGGCGCCGGGGCGGGTACGTGGTCGGTCGTCCCGGTCCCGCTCTGGGCCCGGGTCTCGGTCTGGGTCTCGGTCTCAGTCACTTCGCATCGACCAGTTCCAGTCGGCGGTAGGTGAAGTACGCGGCGCACGCGCCTTCGGAGGACACCATCGTGGCGCCCAGCGGATTCCTCGGGGTGCACTCCTTGCCGAAGGCGGCGCACTCGTGCGGCTTGATCAGCCCTTGGAGTACGTCGCCGGAGCGGCACAGCGCCGACTCGGCGGTGCGGATGTCGGTCACGTCGAATCTGCGCTCGGCGTCGAACTCCGCGTATTTCTCGGACAGTCGCCAGCCGCTGTTCGGGATCATGCCGATGCCGCGCCATGTCCGGTCGGTGACCTCGAAGACGTCGCGCAGCATCTCCATGGCGGGGAGGTTGCCCTCGTCGCGTACGGCGCGGGGGTAGGCGTTCTCCATCTCGTGGCGCCCCTGTTCGAGCTGGAGGACCGTGCGGCGCACGCCTTCGAGGATGTCGAGCGGTTCGAATCCCGTGACGACGATGGGGACTTGGTACTTCTCCGCCAGCGGCGGGTACTCGGAGGTCCCCATGACGCTGCACACGTGTCCGGCGGCGAGGAACGCCTGCACCCGGCAGGTGGGGGACTCCATGATGGCGGCGATCGCGGGCGGTACGAGCACGTGCGAGACGAGCAGGGAGAAGTTCCGTACACCGAGCCGCCGGGCCTGATGGACCGTCATGGCGTTGGCGGGGGCCGTCGTCTCGAAGCCGATGCCGAAGAAGACGACTTCCTTGTCGGGGTTGTCACGGGCGATCTTCAGCGCGTCGAGCGGGGAGTACACGACACGTACGTCGCCGCCCGCGCTCTTCACCGAGAACAGGTCCTGGCTGCTGCCGGGCACCCGCAGCATGTCGCCGAAGGAGCAGAAGATGACGCCGGGGCGGGCGGCGATCGCCAGCGCCCGGTCGATGATCTCCAGCGGAGTCACGCAGACCGGGCAGCCCGGCCCGTGGATCATCTCCACCCCGTCGGGCAGCAGTTGGTCGATGCCGTGCCGGATGATCGAGTGGGTCTGGCCGCCGCAGACCTCCATCATCGCCCAGGGGCGGGTGGTGACCGCGTGGATCTGGTCGACCAGCCGCTTGGCGAGATCGGGGTCGCTGAACTCGTCGAGGTACTTCACTGTCCGGTGCCTTCCACTGATTCCCGCTGCCTGGAAGCGAGTTCGAAGCCGTCACCGAACTCCTCTTCCAGGAGCCCGAGTTGCTCGAAATTCGCCAACGTGCGCAGGGCCGACGCCTCGTCGAGCCGCTGGATGGCGAAGCCGACGTGGACGACGACGTATTCGCCGATCTCCGCGTCGGGGATGTACTGGAGGCAGACCTCCTTACGTACGCCGCCGAAGTCGACCTGGGCCATCACGGTGCCGTCGACCTCGGCCGTACTGAGCACCCGCCCGGGGACTGCCAGACACATGGTGCCTCTTCCTTCTCTCTGGATGGTGTGACCTGACGTGGTGTCGACCGGGTCCGCTCAAGTCAGCCGGACGCCGCGACCAGCAGTTGGCCGAAGGCGATGCCGCCGTCGTTGGGCGGCAGCAGACGGGGGCGTAGGACGGTGAAATCCTTTGCTCTCAGGGCCCGTTGGGTCGATTCGAGCAGGACGGCGTTCTGGAACACCCCACCGCCGAGAGCCACCACGCCGAGCCCGGTCCGGTGCCGGCACAGCTCCGCGAGGTCGACGGTGAGGGCCGCGACGGCCGCGTGGAAGCGCGCGGCGATCAGCTCCGGCGGAACGCCCGTACGTACGTCGGAGACCACCGCCCGGATCACCGGGCCGGGGTCGGCGACGACCGGCTCGCCGGCTTCGGGCCCCGTCGGCAGCCCGAAGGCGTAGGCGCTCCCGGCAGGCTCCTCAGATGCCGATCTGGCAAGCCCCTCCAGCGCGATCGCCGCCTCCGCCTCGTACGCCACCTCGTGCCGTACGCCCGCCAGTGAGGCCACCGCGTCGAACAGCCGGCCCATGCTCGATGTCGGCACACAGCCGAAGTCCGTCGCCAACTGGTGTGCCAGCACGTCCCGTTCATCGGCGGGGCAGGCGGCCACGGCGGGCAGCTTCTCGTCCCAGGGGATCCCGGCGGCGCGCAGATGCGCGAGCGCCATCCGGTAAGGCCGCAGCACGCTCGCGTCACCGCCCGCGAGCGGCACGTACGCCAAGTGGGCCGCCCTGCGGTACGACTTGTAGTCGGCGATCAGCGTCTCGCCGCCCCACACCGCGCCGTCGGGGCCGTGGCCGGTGCCGTCGTACGCGAAGCCGATGACGCTCTCACCGGGTCCGAGACCGTGCTCGCCCATCACGGACGCGATGTGCGCGTGGTGGTGCTGCACGGTACGTACGGCCCGGCCCTTGGCGTGCGCGCGGGCCCAGTCGCCGGAGCGGTAGCCGGGGTGGGCGTCGGCCACGAGTTGTTCGGGTTCGACGCCGGTCAGCAGCCCGAGATGGGCCGCCGTGCGGGTCAGCGCGTCGACCGTGGAGAGGTCGTCCATGTCGCCGATGTGCTGGCTGACCCAGGCGTAGCCGCCCTCGCCGAGCGCGCATGTGTTCTTCAGGTCGGCGCCGGCGGCGAGCAGCGGCGGGATGTCGAAGGGCAGCGCGAGGGGCAGCGGCGCGTAACCGCGCGACCTGCGTACGGGCAGTTCGGCGCCCGCGACGAACCGGCTGACCGAGTCGTCGCACGGCACCTGGATGGGGCGGTCGTGCCGGAGCCAGGCGTCGGCCAGCGGGGCGAGTTCGGTCAGCGCCTTCGCGTCGTCGGTGACGATGGGCTCGCCGGACCGGTTGCCGGAGGTCATGACCAGCGCGTCGGGGCCGGGGGTGTCGTCGCCGATGCCGAGGAGAAGGACGTGCAGCGGGGTGTAAGGGAGCAGCACGCCGAGGTCCGGGTTACCGGGCGCCACGGCGGCGGCGACGCCGGCGCCCGCCGTCGGGGTACGGCGCGGCAGCAGGACGATCGGCTTTCTGCCGCCGCTGAGGAGCGCCCGCTCGTCCTCCGCCGTCGTCACCAGTTCCTCGGCGACGCCGAGGTCCGCGACCATGACGGCGAAGGGCTTGCCGCCGCGCTGCTTACGGCGCCGCAGTTCGGTGACGGCCGCTTCGTCGCGCGCGTCGCAGGCGAGGTGGTAACCGCCCAGTCCCTTGACCGCGACGATCTTGCCCTCGGCGAGCAACCGCCGTGCGGCGCGCAGTGCTTGGTCGCCGTCACCGATCACCTCGCCGTTCTCGCCGATGAGTTCGAGACGTGGGCCGCAGGCGTGGCAGGCGATCGGCTGGGCGTGGAAGCGGCGGTCGCGCGGGTCGCCGTACTCCGTACGGCACTCGGCGCACATCTCGAACGCCGCCATGGTCGTCGCCGCGCGGTCGTAGGGCATGCCGGTGACGATCGTGAAGCGTGGGCCGCAGTGGGTGCAGGTGATGAAGGGGTGGCGGTAGCGCCGGTCGGCCGGATCGCCGAGTTCGGCCAGGCAGTCCCGGCAGGTCGCGGTGTCGGGCGAGACCAGGGTGCGTACCCGGTCGGCCGTGCTGGAGTCCGCGATGACGAACTCCGCTCCCCCGGTGGGTGGTTGGTCGGTGACGGTCACGGACTCGACGACCGCCAGCGGGGGCGGGTCGGCCTGCAGCCGGCGGCCGAATTCCGCGACCGCGTCGGCGTCGCCCTCCACCTCGGCCACGACGCCGGAGCCGGTGTTGGCCACCGAGCCGGTGAGCGCGAGTTCGGCGGCGGTGACGTAGACGAACGGGCGGAAGCCCACACCCTGGACGACCCCGCGCACCTCGAACCGGCGCCGTACACGCGGCTGTCGGTCCTCTACGGCTCGGGGCTCGCCGGCATCCGGCTGATGGGCGTCCGTCGCATGGACGTCCGGCTCACGAGCATCCGGCTCACGGACGCCCGGCTCGCGGGCGCCGCTGCCCATCATCTCCAGGCCCGACAGCGCTTCCGCCGCCTTCTCCGCGTCGATGATCTCCATCGCGAAGCCCATGTGCAGCAGAACCCAGTCGCCGGCGGCCGGGGGCGCGTCGAGCATGCCGACGTTGATACGGCGCCGGGCGCCCTCCACATCCACGAGGGCGAGCTGGTCCGCGTACCCCTCGACGATCTCCACCACTCGCCCAGGGATACCGAGACACATGATCAGGACCTCCGGGTCCGGGCGGATGCGGATGCGGGCGCGGGTTCGGGCGTGGACGCGGGTCCGGCCGCAGACAGCCGCCGGACCAACGCGCGCACCTCCGCCACCGCTTCGGGTACGGCGGCGGCGACGGCCTCACTGAGGCCGATGCCCTCCTCGACGTCGGCGGGGGTGCACCCCACAACGTGGGTGAGCGGAAGCGTACCGCCCAGTTGGCCCAGATTTGCCAGGACAGATACCGGATTCATGCCGTGTGCGTCGAATTCACCCGCTCCGAGGTCGTCCGGGCCGACCTCCAGAACGGTCAGCTCGCCGGGTGCGCCGCCACCCGGGTACGCGTCGACCAGCACCAGTGCGTCGTACCCGTCGAGCAGGTCGTACGCGAGGTGCATGCCCCGGATGCCGTAGTCGACCACCCGGACGCCGCTGGGGAGCGGCGCCCCGGGGTCGGCGGCGAGCCGGCGTACGACCTCCGGGCCGAAACCGTCGTCGCCGAGGAAGAGATTGCCGATGCCGGCAACGAGCACGCCTCTGATCACGTCGCGTCAGTTTCCGCCGGACTGGAGGTTCGGCGCGTCCGGGTCGGTGGGCTTCTGCGGTTTCACGGAGGTGTCCGACTTCTTGTCGGAACGGCCGGCGGGCCGGTCGGCGGGACCGCCGGAGGGCTGGTCCGACCCGGTGTCGCGCGACCCCTTCGGGCCGCGCTCCTCCTGCGGTTCTTCGTCGTGGTGTCCAGGTGCGGTGTCAGTCATCGGATGCCCTTCTCACTCGTGCCACGCGCTCACATCGCGCGCATGCGGACGTATCTGCGGATGTCGGGGATCGAGCGGACGCCGACGGCGACGGCGACGACCGCCATGGCGGCGGCCGCACCCGCGGTGACCATTCCGAGGATTCTCACGAGGGGTTCTCCTTCCGGTGTTCCGGTGAATCGGGGGTGCCGGGGATGTCAGGCAGGGGTTCCAGCTCGTCGGGGGCGAAGTAGAAGTAGCGGCCGTACCAGTCGTGCATGTCGGCCGCCGGGTCGTCGACCAGGACGAGGGCGACGTGTACGCCGCCGTCGACGTCCGAGAGCACGGCGGTCACCCGTGCCACCTGGCCCGCGAAGAAGAGGTCCTGCGCGTCGGCACGGCGGGACGGGTGTACGCGGACGAGGCTGCCCTTGGCGACGGCGACCCCGTTGATCATGACGGCGTCGGAGCCGGGCGACACGGCGGCGTCGGCCGCCGGGTCCCACCAGGGCGCGCCGCCGGTGTCGAAGGCGGCCGGCTCGGCGTCCCGCAGATCGGTACGACGCGAGTCGCGCGAATCCACATGTGTGTCGCGCGGGTCGGCGTACGGATCGACGGGCGGGGCGGCATTCGGGGCGGCGTTCGGATCGACGGGCGTATCGCCGTACGCATCGGCGTACGGGTCGCTCAGCAGTCCGTGGAGCTGTTGGAGGTCGGCCGGTGACATGGCGTCGCAGCGGTCGATGATCTCGCGGGCGCGCGGATCGGTCGCCCGCGCCTCCGCCTTCTCCTCGTCCGTCATGGTCATCACCCGGAGCGTCAGGATCTCGTCGATCTCGGTGGAGTCGAAGAGGGCCCCGGCACTCTGCTCGGCCACCTCCGGGTGGTCGTACAGGATGATCGGCGCGCCGAGCACGGTGTCCGTGCTGCCCTTCGCGCCTGCCAGCACGGGCCAGCAACGGCGCTGCCGGCAGCGGCCGGCGGCGGCCGCCGCCTCGGCGGGCGGCTCCAGCAGGGAGACGAACCGCACGCCCTCCGCCTGCAGCAGCAGGTGCGAGCCGATCAGTGAGGCGCGGATCGCCGCGTCCTTGTCGGCGGCCGTCGCCGCGTGCTCGTTGTCGACCGAGACCGTCAGCCGGACGAACCCCTCGTCGAGGGCGGTCTCCGTACGGACCCGGGCGGTCAGTTCCGCACGACGGCGGACGATACGGCCCACGGTGACGCCCTGTGCGTCGGTGACCGGCTCGATGTCCTCGCCGCCCGCAACGGTGAGCGGCCGGTCCGTCGGCCGGATCAACGGGACGCCGCCGAGAGCGATTTCCCGCTCCACCGCCTCGTCCCAGCTGAGCACCGACACACCGTCCACGATCAGTTCGCCGACGGGGGTGTGGCTGCCGTCCTCCTCCAGCCGCTGCACTTCGCGCACTTGGAGCTGGAGGAAGCGCAGAACCACGGTGACCTGCGCTCTCGTGCCCTCAGGTGTCTCCCCGGGCGGGGTCAGCAGGCATTGCATCGCCATGCCCGGGGCCTCGGCGAAGCTCCCGGGTGACGCGTCGGGCGGGCCGAGGACGCCGAACTGCCAGCGCGAACGGTTCTTGTGGGAGCTGGCTCGGTACGGGTACAGCAAGTAGCCCTCGTACAGGACCGCGTCGGCGATCGTACGGACGTGGTCGAGCCCCACCGGGGGAACGACCGGACTGACGGGCGTCGCGGGGCTCATGTGACCACCTCACCGATCTCGTCGGCGGCGGCGCGCGCCCGCGCGTCCGCCAGCACCGTGGTCACCGTCTCGTCCCAGCTGATCAGTCCGCGCCGCTCCCGGAAGTCGGCGAAGCGGGCCAGTACGTCGTGATCCAGCCTGATCCAGCCGGAGTTGGGGTAGTGCGCCGCGATCATCTGCCGCCACACGGCGACCGGCAGCTGATAGCGCGCTTCGCAGTCCCAGGGCACCTGTCGTACGCCGAAGCCCGAACCGGCGCCGCTGCCACCGCCCTTGGTGAAGACGGTGCCCGAGAAGAGCAGGCTGATCGGCACGGTCCCGTCGCCGAGCGCGTGCAGATAGCGGGAGCCGACGACGTCGAAGTCGTAGGTGCAGGGCAGCGCGAGGTCGACCTCGGTGGAGCCGGTGAAGCCCTGCACGGTCGTGTGGCACTGCATCCACTGGAACGGCCTCAGTGTGTCCGACCACCGCTCGCGCTCCCCGAACAGGCCCCGCAGGGACTCCTGTTCGGCCGGTCCGTAGTGGCGGCGCTGCGGCTCGATACGGACCTGGCAGCGCAGCACGATCGCGTGGATCCGCTCGTCCGTGCCGTCCTCGATCCGCAGCCGCGCGGTGAGTTGGGGCGTGGCGCTGTACGGCTCGGCGACGATGTCCCGTACGGAGAACTCCAGCCCGGGGGCTGTGGGACCGCTCATGAGCCATCGCCCCCGGCTCCGAACTGCGCTGACGCGCCGTCAGCAGACCTGGCGGGCACGGGAGCCGCAGACTTGCTACGGGCCTGGACGTGCGAGAAGAAGGCGTCCATCGCGTCGTGCGCTTCCCGGCCCCCGTCGAAGCCACGCCACAGTGTGCGCAGTCGCCCGACCAGTTCGTAGCACGCGTCGATCGGGACCAGATGGCAGGACGCGGCGATCTCGCGCCCGCCGCCACCTCCGCCCGCGTCGGTGCGGCGTACGAGCAGTGCCTCGACGTCCGGCCGCAGCACGGCCAGTTCGGGGTTGGCCTCGACGATGGTCGACCACGCGTCGAGGGGCAGCTCGGACTCGGTGGCCCCGGCCGGGCCGGGGTAGAAGGCGATGGTGCGGTCCTGCAGGGAGTTGCGGAACAGGAACGCCAGACCCACCGGAATCTGCAGCTCGTCCCAGGTGCGCGCGTCCAACGGAAGCCCGTCGAAGCGCAGATACCGGTCGGGGACCGCGCGGTAGCGCAGTTGCGCGCCGTCGTCCGTGAACAGGAGATAGCAGGCCCGGCAGCCGCACATCAGGCTGCGGCTCTCCAGATTCACCACATGCTGGTGCTCCTCGCCGATCGGCGCGGCGCACATCTCGCAGCGCTCACCGACGACCGGCCCGGGCCGATTCCGGCTGACCCGCAGCAGCGCGGCGACGGGGGACGCGACACGCCCCTGGGGCACGGTGCGGCGGCCCGTGGGCGCGCTCATGTCGCGGCCACGGGCGTGGCCGGTACGGCGACCGAGACCGACGCCCCGTCCGCGAGCAGCGGCAACGGGTCCAGATGCGCCCCGTCGGCCTCCGCGTCGAGACAGGCACCGGCCCGCCGTACGTCGTAGTGCGCGCGGCAGGCGGAGCAGCGCAGCACCCCGTCGCCCGAACCGCCGCCGAGCCGGCGGGCCAGTGTGGCGCCCTCCATCGGGCGCTCGCACCGGGCACACCGGTCGCGGAAGGCGAACAGGTCGGTGCCGATCCGGCAAGCCACCACCGGCAGGCCTCCGGCGGTGAAGCGCTCCACGCCGCCGGACTCCAGAGCGAGCAGGGCGGGGACCAACTCCCACGTCGCGCCCGCGTCTCCGCCGCCGTTGCCGGGTTCCGCGTCGTGCAGCCGGGAGAAGAGGGCGTCCACGGGCACCAGCGGTCCAGCGGCCTCGGCCGCCGCACCCTCCGCGGCTTCGACCTCGATCGTGGTGATCTCCGGCGCCGCCGCCTCGACCGCGCCCTGGACGGCGAGTTCGAGGGTGGCGGAGGAGGACGGGCAGCCGTCACAACTGCCCAACAGCCGCAGCCGTACGGCTCCTTCGTCCGTGATGCCCAGCAGCTCGACGTCACCGCCGTGCGAGCCGAGATACGGCCGTACGCTCTCCAGCGCGTTCTCGACACGCGTCGCCACGCTGTACGGGTGCAGTCCGTGCACCAGCAGCACGCTGGCCACCAGGTCGTCGTCGGCGAGGGCCGCCAGGATCTCGTCGTCCAGCCGCCCGTGCTCATGGACGAGGTCGAGGAGGCGTTCCAGGCCGGCGCCGTAGAAGTCGGTGACGAGCCGCACCAGTTCCTCGCTGCGCTCGCGTGCCACGACGCCGCCGGCCGCGCTGGCGGCGATCAGGGTGTCGATACGCTCCCCGGTCGCCCGCCACGCCTCGGACGACTCGGGCGCCTGGGACGACGCCTCGGTCACTTCAGTCACGTCACTCACTGCCCGCGGACTGCGTGGGCGAGTGCAGCAGCTCCAGCTTCTTGCCCTCACCGAGATACATGTGCACGCCGCAGGGCAGACAGGGGTCGAAGCTGCGGACCGTACGCATGATGTCGATGCCCTTGAAGTTCTCCCGGTCGTTCTCCTCGAAGATCGGCTGGCCCTGCACCGCGTCCTCGTAGGGCCCCGGCGTCCCGTAGGTGTCACGCGGGCTCGCGTTCCACGGGGTCGGCGGGTACGGGTGGTAGTTGGCGATCTTGCCGTCCTTGATCACCATGTGGTGCGAGAGCACACCGCGTACGGCCTCGGTGAAGCCGCAGCCGACGGCCTCCTCCGGGACCTCGAACTTCTCCCACGTCTTGGTGCGGCCGGCCCGGATCTCCACGAGCGCCTTCTCGGCGAAGTGCAGTGCGCAGGCCGCCGCGTACGCCTGGAAGTAGGTCCGCGCCCGGTTGCGCTCGATGGTGTTGCTCCAGCGCGGGACGTGCCACTCCAGCTCGACCGGGCCCTTGAGCGCGGTCTTGGGGAGGTTGATCTTCACGCTGTTGCCGGTGGCCTGGATGTAGCCGATGTCGACGAGACCGGCCAGCGCGGTGACCCACAGCCGGGCGAGCGGGCCGCCGCCGGTGTCGAGCGCGAGGTAGTCCTTGCCGTCGAACCAGCGCGGCGACATCACCCAGCTGTACTTGTCGCCGAGGTCGCGCTTCTGCGGCTGCGGGTTGGTGTGCTGGTTCCACGGGTGCCGCTTGTCGACCGGGTTGCCGAGCGGGTCGTGGGTCACGAACATCTCCTGCTCGTCCCAGTCGTTGTAGTACGACGAGCCGAGCAGGATGCGGATGCCGAGGTTGATCTTCACCAGGTCGGTGGTGACGAGCTTGCCGTCCACGACGACGCCGGGGGTCACGTACATCTTCCGACCCCAGTCGGTCATGTCCTTGTACTCGAAGTTGCAGTGCTCCGGGTCCTGGAAGGAGCCCCAGCAGCCGAGCAGGATCCGGCGGTTGCCGACCTGCTCGTAGCCGGGCAGCGCCTCGTAGAAGAAGTCGAAGAGGTCGTCGTGCATGGGCACGACCTTCTTCATGAACTCCACGTAGCGCTGGAGCCGGGTGATGTAGTCCGTCATGAGCTGGATGGTCGCCACCGTGCCCACCCCGCCGGGGTAGAGCGTGGAGGGGTGCACATGGCGGCCCTCCATGAGGCAGAACATCTCGCGGGTCATCCGGCTGACCTGAAGCGCCTCGCGGTAGAACTCGCCCGTGAAGGGGTTCAGCGACCGCATGATGTCGCCGATGGTCTTGTACCCGTGGTCCTCCGCGTGGGGCGACGCGGTGCGGTTGGCCTGTTCGAGTACGCCGGGATTGGTCTCGGCGACCATTTTCTCGCAGTAGTCGACCCCGACCAGATTCTCCTGGAAGATATTGTGGTCGAACATGTACTCGGCGGCCTCGCCGAGATTCACGATCCACTCACCCAGATGCGGCGGCTTCACTCCGTACGCCATGTTCTGCGCGTAACAGGAACAGGTGGCGTGGTTGTCACCGCAGATGCCGCAGATCCGGCTGGTGATGAAGTGGGCGTCGCGTGGGTCCTTGCCCTTCATGAAGACCGAATAGCCGCGGAAGATCGAGCTGGTGCTGTGGCACTCGGCGACGACCTTCTGCTTGAAGTCGATCTTCGTGTAGATACCCAGACTCCCGACGATTCGGGTGATGGGATCCCACGCCATCTCCACCAGTTCGTCTTTACCCTGGCTCGTCGCCGTCATGAGTCCGCCTCTTCTTTCCGTTTCGCGATGTCGTGGAGCGGTGAATTTCCAGGTGCTGCCGGGTGGTTGCCAGCCGAGAGCCCCATCGGCCGCCGGATCGGTGGCCGATGGGGCATTCGCCGGATTACCAGTTTCGGGTGGCGCCGGTGGTGAGTTCCTTGCCGCGCTTACGCCACTTCGGCTCGCGGTCGAGGGTGTGGGTGGTGATGTGGCGCAGGCGCCGCATCGTTGCCCCGTACAGGCCGACGGCATTCGTGGAGAGCTTCCCGCCCGGGGGCTCGTCCATGAACGGCATGAATTTGTCGGGGAATCCGGGCATGGTGCAGCCGATACAGATACCGCCGACGTTGGGGCAGCCGCCGATGCCGTTCATCCAGCCGCGCTTGGGCACGTTGCACTTCACGGTCGGACCCCAGCAGCCCAGCTTCACGATGCACTTGGGCGAGCCGTACTCCGTGGCGAAGTCGCCCTGCTCGTAGTAGCCGGCCCGGTCGCAGCCCTCGTGCACGGTCTGGCCGAACAGCCAGGTCGGACGCAGTTCGTCGTCGAGGGGGATCATCGGGGCCTGATCGGTGGCCATGTAGAGCAGATAGGTGAGCGTCTCGGAGAGGTTGTCCGGCTGGATGGGGCAGCCGGGGACGCACACGATGGGGATCCCGGCCTTGGACTTCCAGTCCCAGCCCAGGTAGTCCGGCACACCCATGGCGCCGGTGGGGTTGCCCGCCATGGCGTGGATGCCGCCGTACGTGGCGCAGGTGCCGACCGCGACGACCGCCGTGGCCTTGGGCGTCAGCCGGTCGAGCCACTCGCTGGTGGTCATGGGCTGGCCGGTCGCCGGATCGTTGCCGAAGCCCGACCAGTAACCCTCGTCGTGCAGCTTCTCGTTGGGAATCGAGCCTTCGACGACCAGGACGAAAGGCTCCAGTTCCCCGCGGTCCGCCTTGAAGAACCATTCCAGGAAGTCGTCGGCACCGCCGTTGGGGCCGCACTCGAAATCGATCAGCGGCCAGTGCACGGCGATCTGCGGAAGGCCGGGCAGCGCGCCGAGCGCGATTTCCTCGATGCTGGGCTGGGTCGCGGCGGTCAGTGCGACCGAATCCCCGTCACAGCTCAGTCCGGCATTGATCCACAGCACGTGAATCAGCGTGTCCTCGGCTTTTTTGGCCGCTTCTGTCGGCATAGCACCGCTGCCTTCCGGGATTGGTCCACCCGATACCCACGAATCTCATGGGTGTGGCGTCGCTCACATTGCTACCATCTAGGATCGGCCTGAGCGTTCTGTCAACACGAGTTTCGTCCGGGCGGCCCTACCTGTTTCGCCCGGCCGGGGCTGGGCCAATTGGGTGACTTGGGAAAGGCCGGCCAGTCGATGCATGAATTGTCGATCACGCAGAGCATTGTCGACGCGGTATGCGAGCGCGCCGCGGGAAGGCCGGTACATACCGTCAGTGTCCGGGTGGGAATGCTGACCGCGGTGGTGCCCGACTCCATGCGCTTCTGCTTCGATCTGACCACCGCCGGCACGGTCGCGGCAGGCGCGACGCTCGAAATCGAGCAACCTCCGGGAACCGCGCGCTGCCGGGCGTGTTCGGAGGACTTCACCCTGGCGGATCTTGTATTGCTGTGTCCGTGCGGGAGCGCCGATGTGGAGATCACGTCGGGCCAGGAACTACAGATCATCTCCATGAGAGTGGGCTGACCTATGTGCGGTACGTGCGGTTGCTCGGACGGAAGCGAGGGGGGCGGCGGGACGCGAGTCGCCGTACCCCACACACACCCGCACGACGGCGATCACGGCCATGGACATGGCCACGATCACGGCCACGACGAACACCACGGTCACGCCCGGCCGACCGCGATCCGCGGGGCGGCGGACGGCGGCGAGACCATCACCCTCGAACAGCGGGTCCTCGCCAAGAACGAGGACCTGGCCACCCGTAACCGCGCCTGGCTCGCCGAACAGGGCATCGTGGCGGTGAACCTGATGAGTTCGCCCGGCGCCGGCAAGACCACTCTCCTCGAACGCACCATCAGGGACTTCGTCGGCCACCGCCCGGTCGCGGTCATCGAGGGCGACCAGGAGACGATGCTCGACGCCGAGCGGATCAAGCGCGCCGGCAGCACCGTCGTCCAGGTCAACACCGGCGCGGGATGTCACCTCGACGCGGAGATGATGCGGGACGCGCTCACGACCCTGACGCCGGAGTCCGGATCACTCGTCCTGGTCGAGAACGTCGGCAATCTGGTCTGCCCCGCCCTCTTCGACCTCGGCGAGCGCAGCCGGGTCGTGATCATCTCGGTCACCGAGGGCACGGACAAGCCGCTCAAGTACCCCTATATGTTCGCCGCCGCGGACCTGGTGATCATCAACAAGATCGACCTCCTGCCGTACGTCGACTTCGACATGGCCCGCTGCGAGGAGTACGCCCGCTCCGTCAACCCGGGCCTGCGGCTGCTCGCCGTGTCGGCGACCACCGGTGCGGGGATGCGGGCCTGGTACGACTGGATCGCCGAGCAGTACTGAGCCGCGCCCGACGAGCGCTATCCGGCCCTGACCGCGACCTCCGTCAACGACAGGGGATTGGTGGGGGAAGCCAGTTGGACGCGTACGTAGCGGCCCTTCGCCCCGGCGAGTTCGACGCTCGTCGGGCGCCCCGCCTGATCCTCGCGGTGGACGGCGGTCACACCCGGCGCGGTGCGTGCCTCCTCCAGTGAGTCCGAGGTGAACGGGGTGTCGGAGACCAGCACCCAGTAGTCCGCCAGGCGTTCCGCGCAGCAGTCGGTGCGGTTCCAGATCTCGACGGTGTCGATGGTGTGGGACCGCTCCAGATCGACCTGCCACCACGCCTCGCGGGACGGTTCGGCGGTGTGGGTCGTGGTGTTGTCGCGCAGATAGTCCCCCGCGGTGTTCCCGTCCACCGCGCGGCCCGCGACCCCGTCCCACGCCGTGCTCGACTGGGTCGCCGTCCTGCCGCGCGCCACATTGGGCAGTACGACCTCGACGTGGCTGGTGAGTTCGAGTACGTGTCGTCCGCCGCCGGTCACGACGGCTTCGAGTGCGGCGCGGCCGGTCCCGGTCGCCGCCGGCACGGACACGGGGGCCGTGACGGTGTGGGTACGGCCCGCCTCCAGGCCGTTGAACTTCGCTCCCCCGCCCGTGGTCCACCCCGCGGGCGCCCGCAGCGCGAGGGTGCCGCGCGCCGCGGTCCGGCCGAGGTTCGTCACCTGGACCGGGACGTCCGTCACCGTGCCGACCGTGAGCTGGTCCGGCGGCTGGGCCCAGGAGACGACGCTTCCGGTGGGGGCGACGAGCAGCGCGTCGAGGCGTAGCCCGAGGTCCTCGCCCGCGTGGTCCGGCCGCGCGAGGGTGAGGGTTACGGGGGTGACCTGGCCGGGTCGTACGGTGAAGGGGCCGACGGCCTCGCGGGTCAGGTCCTCGCCCTTCACCAGCCGGGCCCGCGAGCCGACTTGGAGGCGGTAGAGCGCGTCCGGGCGGGCCTCTCCCCGTGCCGCCAGCGACACTTGCCCGGCGCGGTCGGCGGTGACGTACGCGGTGTGGCGCACGGTGGTCCGCCGGGTGCTGGGGTAGCTGCCGTCGTCGGCGTAGCTGTAGCCGTGCTCGATGTCCGCCGCGCCGAGGGCGACGGCCCCGTCGCGGCCGAGGGAGACAGTGCTCGGCGGGATGATCCGCAGCTCTCCGCCGAGTTCGACCTTGATGACGGGGAGCACCTGGTCGCGTGGTGTCTCCGGTAGCGTGACGACGAGGTCGTTCCCGTCCCGGCGCCAGTCGAGCCGTTGCGCCGCCCCGTCCTCGCGGACCTCTCGTACCGAGGTGGCCAGGCCGGGCAGGCGCAGTTCGCCCGACTCCGGCCAGTCGGTCACGTGCAGGAACAGGTCGCGTTCGTTGACCGTCACCTCGCCCCAGGGCTGTCCGCCGAAGCGGGTGGCGGACGCGTCGAGCACGGCGCCGGGGTGGCGGGCGAGCCAGTCGCCCATGCCGCGCAGGACGTCGGCCTCGAACTCGACCACCGAACCGTCGCCGCGTGGGCCGATGTTGAGCAGGTAGTTGCCGCCACGGGCCCGTACGCCGGTGAGTCCGACGACGAGGTCCCGGATCTTGCCGGGCAGGTCGTCGCGGACCTGCCAGCTGCGATAGCCCCAGGTGTCGTGGTAGATCGACGCGGGGGTCTGCCAGGCGCCGTCGAGTGCCACGGAGGGAATCTCGTTGTCGCCGAGGGTGCGGAAGTCACCCTTGTTGTTCCACACCCTGCTGTTGACCGCCGCTTTCGGCTGGAGTTCGCGGACGATGCCGGCGAACTCCTCGCTCTGCGCGTCGGTGGGCGACGACATGTCGAACCACACCTCGGCGATGTCGCCGTAGTTGGTCATCAGCTCGCGGATCTGCGCCTTGATCACGGGTTCCATCGAGGCGGGAATCGGATTGTTGTTGCCGCCGTCGAAGTCATGGCCCTGATGCCAGTCCACCAGGGAGAAGTAGAAGCCGAACTTCAGTCCCTGGCTTCGGCATTCGTCGGCGAGCGCCTTCAGGGGGTCTTTGCCGTAAGGGGTCGCGTCCGTCACGTCGTAGTCGGTGGTGGCGGTGTCGAACATGGAGAAGCCGTCGTGGTGCTTGCTGGTGATGACGACGTAGCGCATGCCCGCGCGCTTCGCGAGCGAGCAGATCTCGGCGGGGTCGAAACGGTCGGGCCGGAAGCGGGCCGCGACGTCCAGATACTCCTCCTCGGAGATGTCGGCCCACATCTGGATCTGCTCGCTGTACCCGGAGGTGACCGGTTCGCCCTTCCAGACACCGCCCAGCTCGGAGAAGAGACCCCAGTGGATGAACATCCCGAACTGGAGCCGCTGCCAGGCCGCGAGGTCTTCGTCGGCGCTGAGGTCGATCGCGCCGGGTATGCCGCGGACGGACGCTCCGTCTGGCCGGTCCGCCGAGGTGGCGACCGCCGCGGGAGGGCCCATCGCCACCGCCCCGGCGGCGAGCAGCAACGCGAGCACGACGCCGATCACCTTGCGCATTCCGACACTCCTCCGCGAGCGATCCCATGGATACATCCGACCCTGAAGGACCAATTAGGTACTTTGCGCCCAGTTTTGACCATCGATCGGACCAACACATCGGATGTTAGAGGCGAGTTGGGCGCGCGTCACCCCCTACGGCGCGGCAGGTTCACCACTCCGATCGAATTCGAAAATAAAACGACCCACCCGCACGAAAAGGAAAGGCGGTATTCGAATCGAGTTTCGAACTCAGTGGCGAGAGATGCCCATTGGCACACCTGAGAGAATCTGACTTTGCATGAGGGGCTATTCATGACAGCCGCGGAGTGACACACGGTACGGTCGTTTCAGCTCCCGGTAAGGAGCCCGCCCCGGGGAATGGGTACCAGCCAGAACCCAGGGTGCGAAGCGATCAAAAGCGGAGAACTGATGCTTGACCAATTTCGCCGAGGTTGGATAGATCCGCCCTCCGGGCAATCGCACGATATCAGCGCGCCCAGCATTTCCGCAGCGATTCCCGGTCGGCCGGCGGATCAGCACAGCCTCCTCGGCCTCGCCGCCTTTGTTCAGCTGCACCGGCCCGACTATCTCCGCTACGCACGGGCGAGACTGGTCGACGAGACCGCGAGCCGGGCCGCCGTCGAGGCGGCCATCACCGCCGTCGGCGGCCGGTGGAGCGACTTTCTGCGGAACGCCCGTCCCACGGCGGACGCGTGGCGGCAGTTGCGCGCGCAGATCCAGGCCGCGAGCCCCTGTACCGGAGTAGCCGGCGAAGCTGGAGGAGCCGGAGGGCAGGATCCGGCCGTCGGGCGGCTGTACGACACGCTCCCCCAGGACCTCGCGGACATCGCCCTGTTGAGGTGGCGGCTGTTCATGACCGCCGCGGCCATCGCCGATCTGATGGGCATCGAACCGCCGGCGGTGGCCGCGTCCCTGCTGACCGTCCAGCGACAACTCTCCGCCACGACACTCCAACAACTGAGGCAACACACTTCCCGTCCGTGACGCAGGACCAACTCCGGGGCGCGAACGGCCACATGCCGAGCGCCACGTTCGCGCCACCCTTCGCCATCATCACCCCGACAAGTGGTGGTGCGCCTTGGGCTGCCCTCCTAGGATGGGTTCGTATTCCCTGGCGAGATCGGGGCTCGAACCGGGAGGAGTCTGTCCCTTGGCGGACAACAGGCGTGTCGATTTATCCGTTCCCAGTGCGGCGCGAATGTACGACTGGCTGCTGGGCGGCCATTACAACTACGAGGTCGACCAGAAGGCGTCCGAGCAGCTTCTGAAGGTCGCGCCGACCACGAAGGAACTCGCCCGGAACAACCGCTGGTTCCTGGAACGCGTGGTGCGCGTCATGGCCGAGGAGCACGGAATTCGGCAGTTCGTCGATTTCGGCTCCGGTCTGCCGACGCAGAACAACGTTCATCAGATCGCTCAGGCCGTTGATCCCCGGTCACATGTCGTCTATGTCGACGACGACCCCGTTGTTCTCGCGCACGGTCAGGCGATCTTCGACGAGAACGACCAGAGCGTCGTCATCGCGTCGGACATGCTGGAGACCGACTACATCCTGGGGCACGCCGACTTCAAGCGACTCATCGACCTCGACCAGCCGGTCGGTGTCCTCTTCAACTCCGTTCTGCACTGCATTCCCGACACCGCCGGACCGGGCGACCTTGTCACGCGTGTCGTGGACCGCCTGCGGCCCGGCAGCTTCGTGGTGATCTGCCAACTGGTCAGCGACGACGCCGAACTGCGGCGGCAGGTGACGGAGATGATGCTGGAGCAGACCCACGGCCGCTGGGGCCGGGTCCGCGAACGGGCGGAGGTGGACCGGTACTTCGACGGTCTGCTGGTTCAGCCGCCCGGTCTGGTCGACGTCACGGACTGGCGTCCGAACTCCGAGCTGCAGCAACGGCAGCGCAGCATCGAGTGGACGGAGTACGGCGGTCTGGCCGAAGTGCCGGCGGATGTGGCACCGACCCGGCAGGGCACGGGCACGGTTCCTAGTCCTCGTACTGCTTGACGGCGTCCTGCAGTATGGCCCGGCTGTCCCGCCATGACGCGGCCGCCTCATGGCTGAGGCGCAGCATCAGCTCCACCCGCCGTTCCACCTCGTCCGGCTTGACGTAGTACGTCGCGTCGTCGTCCCCCTCGACATACACCATGGCGGGTGGACCGAGGGGGCCGAAGCGCAGGTGCGCCATGGAACCGTGGTTGGACACGACGCTGCTGTTCAGCGGTACGAACTGGATGCTGACACCGGGCCGGTCGCTGTAGTCCAGGAGCTTGCGCAGCTGCTCGGCCATGGTCTGCCGGGTGCCGACCTGGCGGAGCAGTACGGACTGGTCGAGGAGGAATTTCCCCTTGGGTGGGTCGGGCTGCTCGAAGAACCGCCGCTGCCGCTCCGCCCGCAACTCGACACGCTGTTCGACCTGGTCGCCCTCGGAGACGCGGAGGCCGTCGCTGATGATCTGCCGGGCGTACGCGGCGGTCTGGAGGAGACCGGGTGCGATGCGGGCTTCGTAGGTGCAGAAGTACACGGCATCGGACTCCAGCGCGATCAGCCGCTGCATCCACGAGGCCGCGTAGTCCGAGTAGCGGTCGAACCACTCAGGTTCCAGCGCGCGTTGGGCGAGGCGCCTCAGCTGGGCGCGCTCGGTCGCGTTCGCCCCGTACTTGTCGGCGAGGACTTCGACGTCCCGCAGATCCGGCGGGCTCAGCGCCCGTTCGAGCCGACTCACCTTGGAAACAGAGGCGTTGATCAATTTCGCCGAGTGGGTGGCGGTGAGTTTACGCGCCTCACGCATTCTGCGCAGTTCCGCGCCGAGCACGATGCCGGCCGCTGTCGGATTGAGACTCGGTCGACGAACGGGGCCGAAAAGCGGGACCGGGTTATCAGGTTGATGGGACACGCGTGCTCCGTTCATGAATAAGCGTGGCTCATCATGGCACGGCGAAGCGCGCGTGTCCCACCGAACTGGTATTCAAACCAGCCCAGTTGAACTACAGGGCGTTGAACTACAGGGTGTCGAACTCGCCTTTCCTCGCACCGTCCAGGAAGGCTTCCATCTCAAGCGCCTCAAAGATCAGCGCCGGCCCGTCGGGATCGGTCGAGTTGCGCATCGCCACCTTACCGCCCGGCAGGGACGCGAGTTCGACGCACTGACCGTTGGCCGAACTCTTCTCGCTCTTGATCCAGTCCGCCGTGATGGAACCCGCGGAGACACCGTTGCGATAGCCGTCCATACGCTTCTCCCTGGCTGTGTGTTCGAAAAATCCGACTTCTCGTCGACCCCCTGTCGACTTCCCGTCCTCTCGGCGGTGAAGCCGCAGACAGGGGGCCTGTGCAATCCCGTCATGCAATTGCACGGGCAGGAACACGGCGATGGTAGACCGGGACACTCGAACGGAGCTGTCCCCCTGAAGGGTGATCGCGGCGTAGCGCCGAGCGCGGCATCAGCCTGGAGAAGAATGTTCGATTAGCCTCGCCGAGTCTGCCGCCCGTAACCGACCGCCGATCATTCAGGAGCAGCCATGACCACGGAGCAGGAAGCCCGCGACGCCATCCATCACGCGTTCGGCGAGAGCGCGCACGCCGAGGTGACCGCCTTCCCGGCGGGCAATCTCTCGATCACCCTCACCAAGGGCGAACACGCGGCGACGATCGACGGGCACCCGGAGAGCGGCTGGGGATGGACCGTCGACCCCGCCGAGGACGAGGGGTTCAGCGGGCACGAGAACACCGCCGACACGCTCGACGAGGCGCTCGCCGACGTACGGGCCGCCCTCATCTGACCCTTCTCGCGAGGAACACACCCCCTCGGCCCGCACCAGGTACGTTGTGACGGTGAATGTCCAGGCACGGCAGCCGCGCGCCCGTCGCGCGAGCCCCGCGCCGATGAACTCACGGGTGCGGCGGGCGGCTTGGGGAGTCCGGCAGCGTGCCGCGGGGGTGCTGTCGGCGCTGCTTCTCGGCGTCGTCACGCTGGTGTCTCCCGCTCCGGCGTCCGCGCTCGGCGCCATGGGCACGAGCGCCGGCGCCGCGGCGGCCACCCCCGTACAGCGGACGCTCCCCCAGCAGGCCGACCGGCCGACGCGCTCCGAGCGCTCCCGCGATGTCCGGGGGCAGTCACCCCGCGCCGCGAGCACCTCGGCGGGCCTGGGCCTGTGGGCACCCGGCGAGCGCACGCAGCAGCACTCGCCGCAGCCCGACAGCGGCGCCCTGCCGGTCCCCGCGGCACTTCCCGTCCCCCGCGCCGTCGTGGAGTGCGGCGCGCCTGCCGGTGTCGCCGCGCCGACGGCCGATCCCTCGGGCCTGCCGGACGTCCGCGGGCCTCCCTCCGGGAGCAGTCATCCGCACTGTCCCGTTTCCGCGCCGGTGCACCGCCCTCGGTAGAGGTGGGCGGGCCTGAGAGCCAGGCCCGATTCCCCCCGTGGGGCGGCGCGTTCCGGCGCCCTCCCGGAGGATTCCCATGACTCGCGCCACCACGGTGCGGGCAGTTCTGGCTGCGGTCGTCCTGCTCGTATCGCTGTTCATCACTCTGACCATGAGCCCCAGACTGGGGCTGGATCTGCAAGGCGGCACCCGGCTCGTTCTCCAGGCCAAGGACTCCCCGACCGCGAAGGCGGACCGGGAGAGCACCGACCGTACGGTGGAGGTCCTGCGCCAACGGATCGACGCGCTGGGGGTCTCGGAGCCGACCGTCACCCGGTCCGGTGAGGACCGTGTTCTCGTCGAACTTCCCGATGTGACCGATCCGCGCGAGGCCGCCGAGGTGCTGGGCCGGACCGCCCAGTTGACCTTCCATCCCGTCAACGGCGCCGCCGACGAGGGCGCTTCCGATCCGGACCGGCCAGGGTCGTCGGAGGAGTTGGTGCTTCCCGACGAGAGCGGACGGAAGCTCAGGCTCGGTCCCTCGGATCTCTCGGGCGCCGGTGTGAAGGACGCCCGCGCGGAGTTCGACGGGCAGCGGGGGGCGGGCTGGTTCGTCTCCCTCGACTTCCGCGACGACGCGTCCCGCGCCTGGACGCGCCTCACCGGAGAGGCCGCCTGCCATCCGCCCCAGGACGAACGGCGCCGGGTCGCGATCGTGCTGGACGACCAGGTGATCTCCGCACCGCAGGTGAGCCCTTCGGTGGACTGCGGTGCCGGACTGCCGTCCGGCACGACACAGATCAGCGGGTCCTTCTCCGCCGATGAGGCCAAGAATCTGGCGCTGCTGATCAAGGGCGGGGCCCTGCCCGTACCGGTCGAGGTGGCCGAACAGCGCACCGTGGGACCGACGCTGGGCGCCGAGGCGATCAGCGCGAGCACACGGGCGGCGGTGATCGGCGCCGGCCTGACGGCCCTGTTCATCACCTTCGTGTACCGCCTCTTCGGCGGCCTCGCGTCGCTGGCCCTGGCCGGGTACGCGCTGATCTCGTACGCCGCCCTGGTCGCGCTCGGCGTCACCTTGACGCTCCCCGGGCTGGCCGGGTTCGTCCTCGCCATCGGTATGGCAGTCGATGCCAACGTGCTGGCCTTCGAACGGGCACGGGAGGAGTACGCGAGCCGTTCCGGCCGCACCCTGCGGTCCGCGCTGGCCGCCGGATTCCGTAACGCCCGCACCGCGGTCCTCGACTCCAACGTGACGACGCTGCTCGCGGCGGGCCTCCTCTTCGGCCTCGGATCGGGGCCCGTGAAGGGGTTCGGTGTCACGCTCGCCATCGGTGTACTCGTGTCGATGTTCTCCGCCCTGGTCATCGCGCGGGCGCTGACAGAGATGGCGGCGCGCTCCCGCTTCGTCACCGATTTCCCCCGCGTCAACGGAATCGGCCTGCCGGGCCGGGTACGTACGTATCTGACCCGCCGCGCCCCGCAGCTGTTCCGCAGGTCGCGCCGGTGGCTGGTGGTCTCGACGGTCGTGGTGGCCCTCGCGGTCCTGGGAGTCACGCTGCGCGGGCTGAATCTCGGGGTGGAGTTCACCGGCGGGCGGCTCATGGAGTACACGACGAGCCGGCCGGTCGGCGTCGACACGGCTCGCACGGCCCTGGCCGACGCGGGGTTCGCCGACGCCGACGTCACCACGGCGGGCGAACGGGAGCTGTCGGTACGTACCGGGGATACGGGCGAGCGGGCCGAGGCGGCCATCAGGAGCGCCCTGACCGAGGAGGGCGGACCGACCACGAAGGTACGGGACGACCTGATCGGCCCCAGCCTCGGCGACGAGCTGAGGCGCCACGCGCTCATCGCGCTGGGGATCGCCGTCGGGGCCCAACTCCTGTATCTCTCGGTGCGGTTCAGGTGGTCGTTCGCGGTGGCGTCGGTGACCGCGCTGGTGCACGACGTGGTGATCCTGGTCGGTGTCTTCGCCTGGCTGGGCCGTCCCGTCGACGGGATCTTCCTGGCCGCGCTGCTCACCGTCATCGGCTACTCGGTCAACGACTCGGTGGTGGTCTTCGACCGGGTCCGTGAGCTGTGGGCGAGGAAGCCCGGCGGTCCGCTGTTGCCGGCCGCGCGAACAGCCGTACTGCAGACCGTGCCCAGAACGGTGAACACGGGGATGGGCGCGCTGTTCATTCTCACCGCCCTGGCGGTGCTCGGCGGGGACTCGCTCCGGGACTTCGCGCTGGCGCTGCTCATCGGCATCTGTGTGGGGACGTACTCCTCCGTGTTCACGGCTGTGCCGCTCGCGCTCGCGATGGAGTCGCGTGGGAAGGGCGGTCCGCCGGCGCGGCAACGGCCGTGCGCGACCGCTGCCGAGTCGCGGTCGGGCCGCCGACAACGGGGCACGGGTGTGACGCGGGCCGGGGACCCGGGCGTGGGAGGCATTTCCCACGCCCGGATCCCCGGCCGTCGAGCGCTGGTGCGGTGGTGCGTTGGTGCGGTGTGCGGTGGTAGGGCCGTTCTCGTTACGGGACGAGCTTGAGCAGCTTGTTCGGGGAGCCGGTGCCGACGCCCGAGATGACGTTGGACGTCGCCCCGTTGACCAGCGCGGTGGCGACGGCCGCCGGGGAGGCGCCCGGGTGGTTCGTCAGGTAG
The DNA here is from genome assembly GCF_042670825.1 of Streptomyces sp. NPDC057137. Taxonomy (NCBI): domain Bacteria; kingdom Bacillati; phylum Actinomycetota; class Actinomycetes; order Kitasatosporales; family Streptomycetaceae; genus Streptomyces; species Streptomyces sp. NPDC057137. The sequence goes on from NZ_JBHUUW010000027.1 coordinate 24,167, forward strand.
ACCGCGGCAGCGCCCGAGACGTGCGGAGCGGCGAAGGAGGTGCCGTTACCGGTGTAGGTGGCGCTGTCCGAGGTGTTCCAGCCAGCCGTGATGTCGGAGCCGGGCGCGAAGATGTCCACGGTGGGGCCGTAGTTGGAGTACGTGGCCCGCGCGTCCGTCCGGGTCGTGGCGCCGACGGTGATCGCGGTGGCCACCCGGGCGGGCGAGTAGTTGGACGCGAGCGCGCCCGAATTGCCGGCCGCGATCGAGTACGTCACCCCGGACGCGATGGATCTGCGCACCGCGTCGTCCAGCGTGGTGCTGGCCCCGCCGCCGAGCGAGACGTTCGCGACGGAGGAGGCGACGTGGTTGGCGGTGATCCAGTCGACACCGGCGATGACTCCGGCGGTCGTACCGGAGCCGTTGTTGCCGAGGACGCGCACGGCGACGATCTTCGCCTTCTTCGCCGCGCCGTAGGTGGTCCCGGCGACGGTCGTGGCGACGTGCGTGCCGTGGCCGGCGCCGTCCTGGGCGGTGGCGTCGTTGTCGACGAAGTCCCAGCCGTACGAGGCCCGGCCGCTGATCTCCTGGTGGGTAATGCGTACGCCGGTGTCGAGAACGTAGACGGTCGTGTTGCCGCCCGCCGAGTCCGGGTAGTTGTAGGTGCCGTTCAGCGGAAGGTTCGGCTGGTCGATGCGGTCGAGACCCCAGGGGGCGTTGGTCTGCGTGGCGGTCGAGTGGACCTTCTGGTCCTGCTCGACCCGCGCGACCGCCGGGTCGGCGGCGAGCCGCTTCGCCTCGGCGCTGCTGAGGGTCGCGGCGTAGCCGTTGAGCGCGGAGGTGTACGTGCGCTTGATCTGGCCGCCGTAGCCGGATATCAGCTGCTTGCCCTGGGCCGTTGACGCCTTGAGTCCGGCCGTCTGCTTCAAGGTGACGATGTAGCTTCCGGGCACCGCCTCGGCCGCACCCGCGTGCAGGATCCTGCCTTCCGCCGGGGCCGCCTGGGCCGGTGCGGCCAGACCCGCGCCGAGTACCGCCGCCAGGGTCGCCGCGGTGGTGACTGCCACGGTGATGCGCCGCTTGGTGTCGCGTACTGCTGCCATCGAGAGATTCCTTCGAAAGGTGGCGCGTTGGATTTCCACGCGCCGGGTGGGGGTGGCGTACGGGGTCGTACGCCGCACACCGACGATGACCTGCGCGTTCGGGCGGAACAAGCGATTCCGGGGTGATGTCATGACCGCGACACGGGAATGACACTCCGTCAACTGGCCGTTACGTAAAGGCAATACGGCCGTCGCGAGAACGGCGGAGTCGGAGCGGATGCGTAGATCAAGTCGGTGCGTGGCTTGTATTAAGTCAGTCGATTGACTCGCTAATCGATCTCGGATTGACTGCGAAAGGCCGAGGGGCTGAGGGGCTGAGGGGTCGCGGGGCCGCGGGACCGGGCGCCGGAGCCCCACGCACCGGCACGATTCGAGGAGGCCAGAGGTGAGCGGCGGACACGGCAGGACGACGCGGGCCGACCGTGTCGCAGAGACCCGTGAGGCGATCATGTCGACGGCGGAGCGGCTGTTCTCGGAGCACGGCCTGTCCGCCGTGTCGAACCGTCAGATCTGCGAGGCGGCGGGCCAGGGCAACGTCGCCGCCGTCAGCTACCACTTCACCGGCAAGGCCGGCCTGATCCGCGCCATCCTCTCCACGCACGGCGATCAGATCGACCGGATCCGGGGGCGGCATCTGGCGGAGGTCGGCGACAGCGACGACATCCGGGACTGGGTGGGCTGTCTGGTACGGCCGGTGGCGGAACATCTCGCCTCGCTCGGTACCCCGTCCTGGCAGGCCCGCTTCGGCGTCCAGGTCATGATCGACCCGCTGCTGCGCGCGATCAGCATCGACGAGGCCCTGGTCAGAAACTCCCTGCGGCGGACCCTCGAAGGCCTCGGCCGCTGCCTCGAAGACCTGCCCGCCCCGGTACGGGCCGAGCGCGGGGACATGGCCCGCCATCTGATCACCCACACATGCGCGGAACGCGAACGCGCCCTGGCCGAGGGCGCCGTCCCACCGCGCTCCTCGTGGGCCCGGACGGCCGAGGCGCTGACCGACGCGATCGTCGGGCTGCTCACGGCGCCTGTCACCCCCCGTACCACCTCGTAGCCGCGCGTACGGCGGCCGCATCGTTCAGAAGAGACGGGAAGACACCACGTATGCCCACCCCCCACACCCCCACGTCCGTCGACTCGACCGCCGACGTCGACCCCTGTGTTGATGCCGGCCTCGATGCCGTGCGGGCCCGCTACCGCGCCGAGCGCGACCGCAGGATCAGGCCCGAGGGCAACACCCAGTACCGGCGTGCCGAAGGCGAGTTCGGCTACTACGCCGACGACCCTTACGCGGCAACGGAGTTCGACCGCGAGCCGCTCGATGACCGGGTCGAAGTCGTGGTCGTCGGGGGCGGGTTCGGCGGGCTGCTCGCCGGTGCGCGGCTGCGGCAGGCGGGCGTGGAGTCGATCCGGGTGATCGAGAAGGGCGGCGACTTCGGTGGGACCTGGTACTGGAACCGGTATCCCGGGATCCACTGCGACATCGAGTCGTACATCTATCTGCCGCTGCTGGAGGAGATCGGTTACGTACCCCAGTGGAAGTACGCGCCCGGGGAGGAGATCCGGCAGCACGCGCGGGCGATCGGGCGCCACTTCGATCTCTACCGTGACGCCTGCTTCCAGACCCGGGTGACCGAACTCCGCTGGGACGACGAGGCGTTGGAGTGGATCGTCGGCACGGACCGCGGGGACCGGATGCGGGCGCGCCATGTGGTGATCTCCAGCGGAACACTGAGTCAGGCGAAGCTCCCCGGCATCCCCGGGATCGAGACCTTCAAGGGCCACACGTTCCATACGAGCCGCTGGGACTACGCCTACACGGGCGGCGACGCGGACGGGAATCTCCACCGGCTCGCCGACAAGCGCGTGGCCGTCATCGGCACCGGTGCGACGGCCATCCAGTGCGTGCCGCACCTCGGGGCCGACGCCGGGCACCTGTACGTGTTCCAGCGCACGCCGTCCTCGGTCGACGTACGCGGCAACCGGCCCACGGACCGGCGGTGGGCCGAGTCACTGACTCCGGGCTGGCAGCGGCGCCGCCGGGACAACTTCCTCACGCTCGTCACCGGTGGCGAGGTGGACGAGGACCTGGTCGCCGACGGCTGGACCAGCAGCAACGGGCTCCAGCGGAAGCTCATTCCGGCCGCCACGCACACGAACCTGCCTCCCGGGGAGCGGGAGCGGCTGGAGGAGGTCGTCGATCTCCGGAAGATGAACGAGATCCGCGCCCGGGTGGACGCGGAGGTGGCGGACCCGGCGACGGCGGAGACGCTCAAGCCCTGGTACCGCTACATGTGCAAGCGGCCCACGTTCAGCGATCACTACCTCCAGACGTTCAACCGGCCCAACGTCACCCTCGTCGACACCGCCGACAGCCACGGCGTCGAGCGGATCACCGAGAACGCGGTGGTGGTCGGCGGGACCAAGTACGAGGTCGACTGCGTCATCTTCGCGACCGGGTTCGCGGTCGGCGTCTCGGGGATCCTGTCCGGTCAGCTCCCCGTGTACGGCCGGGACGGCGTCGCCCTGTCCGAGGCGTGGCAGCAGGGGCCGAGGACACTCCACGGGTTCTACAGCCACGGCTTCCCCAATCTGTTCCAGCTCGGTCCGCTGCAGAACGCCAGCGCAGTCAACTACGTGCACATCCTGGACGAACAGGCGGTGCACGTCGCCGAGGTCGTCGCCGAGGCGCGCAGGCGCGAGGCTCCGTACATCGAACCGACGGCCGAGGCCGAGGCGGCGTGGGTGGTGACTATCCGTCAGAAGGCCGCCGATCTCTACGCGTTCCAGGCCGAGTGCACGCCCGGCTACTACAACAACGAGGGCAGGCCGAGGGAGCGGAGCGAGGCGTACGGCGAGGGCCCGGTCGCGTTCCACGCCCTGCTCCGACGCTGGCGCGAGGACGGCGGCATGAGCGAGGTCGTCGGGGCGGAGACCGTCGGGACCGAGGGGACCGAGTGAGCGACGTGAGCGAGGTGAGCAACGTGAGCGACGTGGACCGCTTCGGTCGCTCCGTTCACTTCAGTCGCTTCGACGGGACCGGGCCACGTCACCACGCCACGAGCCGTCGTTGGGAGGCCCGGAGGCTCAACAGGCCCAGCCCGCTGTGGGGTTCGAACGGTGTCGCCTTCGGCCCCGACGGGCGGTTGTACGCCGCCCAGTTCCTCGCCGGGCAGATCAGCGCCGTGGACATCGCCACCGGAGAGGTGGAGACGGTGGTCCCGATGGACGGCCCGGTCCGGTCGCCCGACGATCTCGCCTTCGGGGCGGACGGCTCGATGTACATCGCCGACCTGGTACCGGGCCGAGTGTGGCGCCGCAGCCCGGACGGGACGTACACGCTGGTCTCCGAGGAGGTCAGGGTGCCCAACGGCATCACCTGCGTCGGCGACCGCCTCTTCGTGAACGAGATGAAGACCAATGGCCGTCTGCTGGAGCTGTTCCCGGACGGCGGCGAGCCGGTGGTGCTGACCGAGGGACTGGCTCTCGGCAATGCCATGCAACTCGGCCCGGACGGCTGTCTGTACTACCCGCACATGCTGACCAACCAGGTCTGGCGCATCCCGGTGGACGGCGGCGTACCGGAGGTCGTGGCGGAGGAGGTGCACGATCCGGTCGCCGTCCGGTTCGACCGGGGCGGCGTCCTGCACGTCCTGTCGCGCGGCGCCGCCGGCCTCGTGACCCGTATCGACCTCCACGGCACCGGCTCACATTCGGTCGTCACCAGCGGCGTCGTCGGGCTGGACAACGCGGCGTTCGACGCCGAGAACCGCTTGTTCGTCTCCAGCTTCGCCGACGGCGGCGTCACGGAGATGCACCCCGACGGCCGCACACGGGACATCGTGCCGCGCGGGTTCGTCGGACCCTACGGGGTGACGATCGACCTCGGGGGCACGGTCCACGCGGCGGACCACTACCGGCTCGCGAGCCCCGGAAGCGCGGGGCGGGGCGAGCGGGACGCCGAGGCCGACGGGGACCGGTCCGGGGGTGCGATCACGCACGAGCTGATGCCCTTCTGCCACGGCATCGCCGCCGACAACGGGGTGCTGCACCTCACGTCGCAGTACGGCGCCGTCCGGACGTACGACCCCGAAACCAGCTCGACGCGCGTCCGGGCCACCGGACTCGACCAGCCGCTGGGCATCGCCGTTCGGGCGGACGGCGCGCTGATCGTCGCCGAGGCGGGCGCCGGCCGGGTGCTGGCCATCGACGAGGCGGACACCGTGACCGTGCTGGCCGACGGGCTCGAACACCCCGTGGACGTCGCCCTCGACAGCGAGCAGCGCTGCTATGTCAGCGACGACCGGCTCGGAGCCGTACTGCGTATCGACGGTGATCGTACGGTGACCGTCGCGGACGGTCTCGGCGCGCCGCAGGGGCTGGCGGTCCGGGGAACGGAGCTGTTCACGGTGGACACCGAGCACCGCACCCTGCGGGCCGTGTCCCTGATCACCGGGGAGAGTAGGGTCGACGTCGAGGATCTGGCGGTCGGACCGCCGCCCGGTATGGACGCTCGTGCCGAAGTCGCCCTGTTCACGCATGGGATGCCCGGCTCGCCGGGCCTCTTCGCGGGTCTGGCGGCGGCCTCGGACGGCTCGCTCCTCCTCTCCGCCAACGGCGAGGGGTCACTGGTGCGGCTGTCCCCGGCGAGCCCGCCGGTCCCGGCCGCGTCGACCACCCGGACCACCGCTCCACCCACGAAGTGAGACACCCATGACCCTCCCTGTACACGGATCGTCCGTCGACATCGCCACTCCCGACGGAACGGCCGACGCCTACCTGGTCCACCCCGCATCCGCCGGCCCGTACCCCGCCGTCCTGCTCTACATGGACGCGTTCGGGCTGCGCCCGAGCCTCGAGGGCATGGCGGACCGCATCGCGGCGGCGGGCTACACCGTCCTGGTCCCCAACGTCCTCTACCGCGCGGGACGGACCCCGCTGGTGGAACTGCCCGATTTCATCGGCGACGACCAGCGCCCGGCGATCTTCCAGAGTGTGCTTCCCGCCATGCGGTCGCTGACCCCGAAGCTGGCCGTACGGGACGCCGGCGCGTACCTGGACCGGCTGGCCGCCGAACCCCGTGCCGCCGAAGGACCGATCGGCGTGACCGGCTACTGCATGGGCGCCGGTCTGGCGCTGCGTACCGCCGTCGCGTACCCGGACCGGGTCGCGGCCATGGCCGGTTTCCACGGCGCGCAGCTCGCCAGTGAGGCGCCCGACAGCCCGCACCTCGGGGCCGACCGGATCACCGCCGAGCTCTACTTCGGCCACGCCGACCAGGACGCCGCGCTCCCCCCGGAGCAGGTCGAACGCCTCGAAAAGGCCCTCACCGACGCCGGTGTGCGCCACCATGCCGAGGTCTACGCGGGCGCCCACCACGGGTACACGCAGGCGGACACCTCGTCGTACGACGCCGAGGCGGCGGAGCGGCACTGGACGGCCCTGCTGGAGCTGCTGGGCCGCACCCTCTGAACCGGCCGAGTGGGAGTTCTGTAACAGAAGCACGCGATTGATCATCGCAGTGCAACAGAGGCCCCGATTGGTCAACTGGCCCGCCATGTATGGCGTTTGATCATTCGAGATCAACAATGATCCGACGCCGAAAGGGCTCCCCCCATGTCTCTCCGCCGCACTCGCACCCGCACGCTCGCCGCCGTCGGACTCCTGGCCGCCGCCGGCCTGTTCCTCACCGGGTGCGGCCCTGAGGAGTCGTCCGCGGCTCCCGCCGCCAGTTCCACGACCGACGCCGGTGCGGACGCGGGCACGGAGCCCCCCGCCGACCCCGCCGACCCCGGTGACGACGCCGCGGCCGATCCCGGTGCCGTCGACAACCCCGATGCCAATGACGGCGGCGAGGGTGAAGCCGGTGCCGACAACCGCGTGGACGGTACGGTCACCGGCCCCCTCACCTATGTGGCGCCGGGCAAGCTGGAGGTCGACGGCCGTCCCTTCTGGGTCGCCGAGGACACCGAGATCACCGGCGGCGAGATATGCGGCGACCCGGAGACCCCGGAGGCGGAGACCTGCACCCCCGAGGAGCTGGACGACTACGCGAAGGCCGGCGGCCCGGACGTCACCGTGACGATCAAGAAGGGGATCGCCGAGCAGGTCACTCAGGCGTCGTTGTAACCGTCCGCCGCCGGGTGGGGGCCGCCACCCCCTCCCCCAACTCCTCGTCTCCCCCGCCGTGGCCGTCCTCCGCCAAGGCGCCCGAGCCGGTGAGAGTGTCAGTTTCCTGTGAGAGGTGGCGCGGCGCCGGTCAGAGCAGGCCGGTCGCCCGGAGCGACGGCTGGAGCAGTTCGCCGTGCGCGCGCACCATGTCGTCGCACAGCTCCCAGATGCGCTCGACGGGCAGCGCGGCGGCGGTCGCGGGGTCCGCCATGGCGGCCTGGCGTACGGAGCGCGGGTCGTCCTCCAGGGCCGCCCTGACGACCAGATCGTTCATGCTGAGATAGCCGCGGTTGAGCGCCGCGCACTGGGCGGGCAGCGCACCGATCCGGGTCGGCTGGACGCCCGACGCGTCGACCAGGCACGGCACTTCGACGGTCCCGGTCGCGGGGAGGTTGTCGATCAGGCCGTGGTTGGGGACGTTGCCGTAAATCGTCCGGGGGGTGCCGGTGACGATGCTGTGGATGACCTGGGGCGCGTACTCCATCGTGCCCTCGACATCGAGCGGGGAGCCGGTGGCGAGCGCGTCGCGGGTCTTCTCGTAGAGGGCGACGTTCTCGTCGACGATCCCGAGGTACGCGCCGACGGGCAGCCGCAGCCGCTCTATCTCGCTGTCGTGGTGCAGATACCAGGGCACGTACTCGGCGGAGTGCTCGCTCGTCTCGGTGGGGTAGTAGCCGAGGCGCCGGTACATGTCGACGCGTACGCGGCGCCGCAACTGGGGCTCGGCGGCGATGAGTTCGTCCAGTCGGGGGTAGAGGTCGGCGCCGTTGTGCTCGAAACGCAGCAGCCAGGCCTGATGGTTGACCCCGGCCGCGCGGTAGGTGACCTCCTGGTAGGGCACATCGAGCAGGTCGGACAGGTCACGCAGCGTCCAGTAGACGGAGTGGCACAGACCCACGACACGGGTCAGTCCGGTGGCGGCGGTGAGGTACTGGACATTCATCGCCATGGGGTTGGTGTAGTTGAGCAGCCAGGCGTCGGGGCACAGTTCGGCGATGTCCGCGCCGAGCGCCTTCAGTAGGGGGAAGGTGCGCAGCGCGCGGAAGATGCCGCCGATGCCGAGGGTGTCGCCGATGGTCTGGCGGACGCCGTGGCGGGCGGGGACGTCGAAGTCGGTACGGGTCGACTCGCCCATGCCGACCTGGACGATGTTGATGACGAAGTGGGCGCCGGCCAGGGCTTCCCGGCGGTCCGCGTGCGCGGTGACGCGCGGCGTGGTGCCGCTGCGGGCCGCGATGTGGCGGGCGGCGCCGTGGGCGGTGGCGAGCCGTTCCGGGTCGATGTCGTGCAGGGCGACATGGATGTCACGAAGCTCGGCGAAGGCGAAGAGGTCCGTCAGGAGCCCTTGGGTGAAGACGACGCTTCCCGCGCCGATGAAGGCGATCTTGGTGGTGCTCATCAGAAGGTGGCTCCGTTGCGATGGGTGGTGAGGTCCGTGGGCGCGGTCGCGGTCGCGGCCGTGGGCGGCGCGACGGAAGGCGGCTCGGCGGCCGGCGGCTCGGGGAGCGCTTCGTGGGCCCAGTGGGCTTCGTGGGCCGCGTTGGCTTCGTCCCAGGTGGGCTGGGCGGGGGTGCCGCCGTACGCACGGGTGGACAACGCGCCGCAGACGGCGGCGAGTTCGAGCGCGTCGGCGGTCGAGTGTCCGGCCAGGACGGCGGCGACGAAGCCGGCGTCGAAGCTGTCGCCCGCGCCCACCGTGTCGAGGGGGCGGGCGGAGATGCCGGGCGTACGGATCGACGAGCGGCCGTTGTGCGCGAGGGCGCCGTCGGCGCCGTTCTTGACGACCACGAGCGGTCCGCGCGAGGCGAGTTGGCCGGCGACCGTGTCGAGCGGCGCGTCCTCGGGCAGCCCGGCGAGCGCGCGGGCCTCCCGGGCGTTGGGCAGCAGGATGTCGGTGACGGCGAGCAGCGCGCCGAGTCCGAGCGAGCCGTCCTGGTCCCAGGTGCCGGCGGGGTCGTCGTTGGTGTCGAGCGAGGTGGTGGCGCCCCGGTCGTGTGCCGTACGGAACAGGGCGGGCAGCCCCTCGGCCAGGTGTGGCATCAGGAAGTACGAGGCGGCGTGCACATGGCGGCTGTCGCCGAGCAGCGCCTCGGGTACGTCGTCGGCGCGGGTGGCGGCGAGGGTGCCGGGCGCGGTGAGGATCGTACGGTCGCCGTCGCCGCGCGTCACGACGACGGTCAGCGGGGTCGCCAGCCGGGGGTCGATCCGTACGGCGCCGGTGTCGACGCCCCGCGCGGCCAGCGCCGCCACGACGAACCGCCCGGCCTCGTCGTCCCCGACTCGCCCGGCGAAGGCGACCTTCAGGCCGAGCCGGGCGGCGCCGCACGCCATGATCGCGGCGGAGCCGCCGAGCGTCAGCAGCCCGCTGTCGACGAGCTGTTCGCGCTGGCCGAAGGCGAGGGGCGCGTCGAGTGGTCCGACGACGATGTCGGGGTTGACGTCCCCGACGACCAACAGATCGAAGGTGTGCGAGGAGTACGAGGCCAGCGAGGCGCGGGTGTTGGGCGAGCTGGGCGAGTTCGGCGAGTTGGGCGAGTTGGGCGAGCTGTGCGGCATCCGGCTTCCCTGAGGTACGGAACGGCGTGCGGAGAGATGGGCGAGGTGGTCCGGTCTCATCCCTTGAGTCCGGAGGAGGTGATGGACTGGATGAACGACTTCTGCGCCACGAGGAAGGCGAGCAGCACCGGAAGCACGGTGATCACGTTTCCCGCCATGACGGCCGCCCACTTGGTGTGGTGCTGCCCCTGGAAGGTCGTGAGCCCGAGCTGCAGCGTGTACTGCGTGTCGTGGTTGATGGCGATCAGCGGCCAGGTCAGGTCGTTCCAGGTGGTCAGGAAGGTCAGCACCGCCACGGTGCTCAGCGCGGGCCGTGACATCGGCAGAACGATGAGGAACAGCACCCGCAGCCGCGAGCAGCCGTCCATCCACGCGGCCTCCTCCAACTCCCTCGGCAGGGAGAGGAAGAACTGCCGCAGCAGGAAGACTGCGAACGGCGTGACGAGGGACGGCACGATCAGCGCGCCCAGGGTGTCGATGAGGCCGAGGCGCTTCATAACGAGGAAGGTGGGCACCATCGTGAGCTGGAACGGGATCGCCATCGTGGCGAGCATCAGCCCCATGAGCAGCCGGGACCCGGCAAACCGCATACGGGCGAACGCGTATCCGCCGAGGGCGCCGAACAGCAGGTTCGAGGCGACCGCGACGGCCGAGACGATCAGCGAGTTGGCGAACCAGCGCGGGAACATGGCGTTCCCGAGGACGTAGCGGTAGCCGCCGAGGTCGATGCCCGAGGGCCACAGGGCGGGCGGGAAGCGGTTGATCTCGGCGTCTCTCATCACGGAGCTGAGCACCAGCCAGATCAGCGGGACCGCGAAGACGAGCGCGAGGGGCGCGAGCAGCAGATGCCAGGCGCTGAACGGCAGCCGCGCGAGGCCCCGTCGGCGCGGCGCGACCGGTGCGGAGGTGGCCGGTGCGGTGGAGGCCGGTGCGGAGGTGGCCGTCATTTGCCGGCTCCTTCGAGGCGTACGGGGGTTACGGGGGTTGCCGGGCTTACCGGACCTGCGTGGCGCCGCTGTTCACGGCCCCGCACCAGCCGCAGGCCGACGGTGACCAGGCCCAGCGCCACCGCGAGCACATAGGCCGCCGCGGCTCCGTAACCGGCGGTGAAGTTCTTGAACGCCTGTTCCCAGATGAAGTAGACGATCACGGTGGTGGACCCGAGCGGCCCGCCCTTGGTCGTCACGTACACCAGGTCGAAGACCTGAAGTGCGTTGATGGTCTGCCACACCAACAGGAACACGCTCACCGGCGTCATGGCGGGCAGGGTGACGTGCCGCAGAAGCTGCCACCGCCCGGCGCCGTCCAGCCGCGCCGCCTCGATCAGGGAGGGCTGGACGTCCTGAAGGGCCGCGAGGTAGACGACGACGCAGAAGCCGGTGCCGCTCCACAGGGAGATCGCGACCAGGACGAGAAGGGCCTGGCCGGGGTCGGTGAGAAAGCCCTGGGCGGAGATGCCGAGCTTGTTCAGTACGGAGTTGGCGGCGCCGAACTCCGGGTCGAGGATGAAGGAGAACAGCACGCCCTGGGCTGTGGCCGAGATGACAAACGGCACGAAGATCAGGGTCCGGTAGAGCCCCACGAGCCGGATACGCCGGTTCAGTACCAGGGCGAGCGCCAGCCCGAGGCCGATGCTCAGCGGTACGTACAGCACCGTGTAGAGCAGGGTGTTCCGCACGGCCTGGCTGAAGTTCGGGTCCTGGCTGAGCGCGCGGTAGTTGTCGAGTCCGACCCAGCGGCTGGGGGTGACCAGGTCGGAGGCCTGGAAGGAGAGCAGGACGGACCAGGCGACGGGAATCACGCTCAGCCCGAGGATGATCAGGACGGCGGGCGTGATGAACGCCCAGGCGGTCGCGGTCTCGCCACGGCGCAGCCGTGAGCGGCGGCGCCGGCCGGGGGCCGGTGCGACCGGCCGGTCGGGGTCCCGCTCACCTTTACGGTCCCTGCGGTCCCGGCCCCGGTCGCGGCCCCGGTCCCGGCGTCCGTCCCGGCGTCCATCCCGTGCCGGGAGCGTGAGCGGTGTGGGCAGTCTCGGCATGGTGGTTCTCCTCAACGCGGGATGAGCAGCGCGGCGTCGGCCGTACGGGCACATCGGCGCAGTGCGTCGGCGGGGCCGGCCCTGCCGAGCAGTACGGCGGCGATCGCCTGGCCGAGTGCCTGCGAGATCTGCGGATACGCGGGGTGCGCGGGCCGTACGCGCGCGGTCTCCAGCGCCCGCGTGAACACCGCGAGGCCCTCGGTCTCCGCGTCCTGGGCCCGCCAGGCGGGCAGCGCCTGGGTCCGCCGGCTGAGCGGCAGGCTGCCGGCCTGGATGTCCCAGCGCACGTCCTGGGCGGGCTGCGCCAGCCAGGTCACGAAGGTACGGGCGGCCCGCACGCGGGCCGGGCCGTTGTCGAACACGGTCCAGGTGTCGGGTCCGGAGATGGTCATCGGCCTGCGGCTGTAGCTGGGCAGCGGGACGACGTGGTAGTCGATCCCCGCGTCGCGGATGTCGGGGAGCTGCCACGGCCCGGTGACGACCATGCCCATGCGCCCGGAGAGGAAGACCTGGTACATCTGCTCGCTGCCGGGTTTGGGGTCGACGTACACGCTCTTGGCCCGTGCGAGTGCCGCCACGGTCTCCAGTGCCCGTACGCCGGTCTTGGCGAAGCCGATCGACCGTCCGTCCGGCGCGACGACGTCACCGCCCAGGTCCCACACCATGGGCCACAGCCGCCACACGGTGTCCTCGTCCCCCACTCCCGGCCAGCCGGTGCCGAAGACGCCCCGCTTCCGGTCGGTGAGACGGGCGGCCGTGTCGGTGAACTCCTGCCAGGTCCAGCCGACTTCGGGCAGCGGCAGACCGGCTTCGCGGAAGATCTTCTTGTCGCAGACGACGGCGAGCGAGTCGAGCAGGGCGGGGGCCGCCCGTACCTGGCCGTTGACGGTGACGGCCTCGCGCGCCGGCGCCCAGTAGTCGCTCCACGGGGTGGGTCCGGAGCGGACCGTCTCGGACAGGTCCACGACCGAGGGGCTGCGCGCGACGCTGGCGAGGTCCGAGCCGAAGATGTACGCGATGTCGGGGAAGGAACCGGAGGCGAGCGCCGCGGTGATCTTCTGGAGCATCGCGTCGGAGATGACACCGCCGCCGGGGTCGACGCGGATCTTGGGGTGGGTCCGGTTGAAGTCCCTGACCAGTCCCTCGATCGCCGCGCGGCCGGTGTCGTTCTGCCCGTGCCACAGTTCGATCGTGACCCGGCCGTCGGCGTCGACGCCGTCGGAGGCGCCCCCGGCGCAGCCGGTCAGCGCGGCCGACGCGGCGGCGCCGAGCGCCAGTCCGGAGCCCCGGCGCAGAATCCCACGACGGGATACGCGGCGGGATACGCGGCGCGGCAGGTGGGGGTCGGCGGCCATGTGTACCTCCATGCTCCGTGCTTCGAGCTTTGTGCGTCGAGCTTTGTGCGTCGATGCGCCCGTGGACCCGGCCGGTGCGGTCGCGTACGGCGGTGCCGCACCGGGCCGGGTGAAGTGGCCCCTCGTGGAAGGGCGAACGAGCGGTGGGGTCAGCAGGTCTGGCGGAGGTAGCCGTTGCTGCCGGCGGGCCGGACGTCGACGTCGCGGCGGACGATGCTGAGCGTGTCCCCCCAGCCGTCGCACGCGGTCGCGAGCCCCTTGGACGAGTACTCGATGACGATCACGTTGTCACCGAAGTACTCGGTGAAGGCGTCGCACTCCTCGTACTCCCCGCACTGTTCGACGACGGCGAAGTCGAGCCCGGTCCCGTCGCGGTACTGGGCGAGATCTGCGGTGTTCTTCTGGCCGATCGCCAGGCCCTTGTCGTGCGCGTGCCGGGAGAGCAGCGTGATGAAGGCCCTGGCGGCGGAGGAGTCGAACTGGCCCCGGCTCCGCTCGTAACTGTCGTAGTTGTCGGGCTCCACGGCCTGGAAGCCGCTGCTCGCGCAGCCGTCGATCCAGCCGTTCACCTTGGCCGCGATGCGGTCCCGCTTGCCCGGCGTGCTGACGTCCAGGATGGCCTCGTCCCACTCCTCGTCGATGATGACGTCGCCGTTGGCGTCGCGGAGCAGCAGGTCGGGCGCCCATTCGTCCAGCTCGTCGGGCTGGACCTGGAAGGCGTTGACGTAACAGATGTTGTAGAGCCCGGCGGCCGGGGAGTCCTCGCGGTCACGGCTGACCACGCTCACTCCGGCGGGCGGCGTGTACGCGCCGCCGATCTGGTAGTCGAATCCGGCGTGGACCGGCGGAAGGGGCGCGGCGGCGGCCGATGCGCCCGCGGAGGACGAGGCGAGGAGGGGGGTGATCAACGCTGCCGTGAGGCCCGCCACCGCGGCGAGGAACCGGCGGGAACGGACACGTTCGATGCTCACAGTCGAGCTCCAGAAAAATGGAGGGTACGTCCCCGCCTCGGACCCTGGAGCGATCCTGGCGACTCTGTCCGGGCTTGCGGGCCTCATGGGTCCGTCCACCGGCTAGGCGTACCTCTGGCGCCTTGTGCTCAGCTCTCTTCGCTCAGCTGCGGCGTTGCGAGGAGTAAAGCGAGCGGGCCTCCCGGTGTCAACAGACCGCGACGGCGCCGGCACCAGCTCGGAGACGGGTGCCGGCGTCGGTGTCCGCGCGTCGGTGTCGGTGTGGTGCGTCGGTGTCGTTCGCCGGTGGCCGCTACCAGGTGGGCATGATCGCCTCGGGGTAGCGGGATCCCGCCGCTCCGTGCGGGAGGATCTCCTGGACGCGCGCGAGGTCCGCCGTCGAGAGTGTGACGTGCGCCGACGCGGTGTTCTCGGCGACGCGCAGCGGGCTACGGGTCCCCGGGATCGGCACGATGTCGTCGCCCCCGGCCAGCAGCCAAGCCAGCGCGAGTTGGGTGACCTTGATGCCCAACTCGTCAGCGAGTGCGTTCAGTTGACCGATCGCGGCCAGGTTCCTCTCGTAGTTGCCGGGCTGCCACCTGTCGTCCCAGCTGCGCATGTCGTCGGCGGGGTACTCCGAGGCCGGTTTCACCGTGCCGGTGAGGAAGCCCCGGCCGAGCGGGGAGTACGGCACGAACCCGATGCCCAACTCCCGTAGCACCGGCAGCACATCGGCCTCCACGGCACGCTCGAAAAGCGAGTACTCCGTCTGGAGCACGGAGACCGGGTGGACGGCGTGCGCGCGCCGGATGATGTCGGGTCCCGCCTCGCTCAGTCCGAGGTAACGCACCTTGCCTTCGGCGATCAGCTCGCCGACCGCTCCCGCCACGTCCTCGATCGGGACTTCCGGGTCGACGCGGTGCTGGTACAGCACATCGATGTGGTCGGTGCCGAGGTGGCGAAGGCTGTTCTCGGCGACGTCGCGGATACGTTCCGGGCGGCTGTCCGGTACGGTTCCGAACCGCTCCGGATCACTCAGGTCGAAGCCGAACTTGGTGGCGATCACGATGTCGTCGCGGAAGCCCTTCACCGCGCGGCCCAGCAGCTGCTCGTTGCTGCCGGTGCCCATGCCGTACAGCTCAGCGGTGTCGAAGAGGGTCACGCCGAGTTCGTACGCCCTGCGGATGGCGGCCGTGCCGCCGGACTCGTCGCCGGCGCCGTACGCCATGGTCATGCCCATCGTGCCGAGGCCGATCGCCCCGACCCGCAGGCCCTGGGTGCCGAGGGTGCGTCGCGGCAGGTTCTCACGGTGCTGTGTCATACCTCCGACGCTAGTGACGGAGGTCCGGAAGATCATGGGGCGAGGGCCGCGTATAATTGCCTGATCCTCTCACCAAGGAGTGCGTGCACCATGTCGGACCGTCCGGACCACCTTCACCGGCCGGATCAGCTTGACCGGCTCGCGGCGGCCGTCGCCCGGCACACCGACGGGCTGTGGAGCGACAGCGCCGTGCCACACCAGGTCCTGGTCGCGATCGACGAGCTCGTAGCGCCCACCGATCTGCTGTACGAGCCGATGATCTGCTTCATCGCCAAGGGGGCCAAGAGCGCCACCGCGGGCGAGCGGAGCTGGCTGACCGGGCGCGGCGAGATGTTCTTCAACCCGCTCGTGCTGCCGGTCACGGCCGTGTTCCACGAGGTGCCGTACCGGTCCACGGTGCTACGGCTCGACGGGCAGGTGCTCACCGATCTCCTGCTGGAACTCGACGGCGCGGAGCCCCGCACCTCGCCCGGTCCGGGCGGACAGATCACCGCCCCCATGACGCCGGAGATCGTCGACGCCGTCACCCGGTGGGTACGGCTGCTGGACAGCCCGGACGACATCCGCCCGCTGGCGGCCCGGTTCGAGGCCGAGATCCTGTACCGCCTGCTGGGCAGCCCGCTCGGTCCGACGCTGCGTCGGTTCACATCGGCCCATTCCGGTACGGCACGGGTGCGCGCCGCCGCCGCGTGGATCGCCGCGCACTACACCGAGCCGCTGAGCGTCGACACGATCGCGGCGGTGGCGCACATGAGCACGTCCACCCTCCACCGCCACTTCAAGGCCGCCACCGGAATGAGCCCGCTGCGCTTCCAGAAACAGCTCCGACTGCAGGAGGCGCGACGGCAGTTGGTCGCCGGTGACACCACGGCGGCGCTGGTCGCGGAAGCGGTCGGGTATGTGAGCGCGACGCAGTTCAACCGGGAGTACCGGCACGTCTACGGCCTGCCGCCCGCCACGGACGCGGCTCGCGTGCGCGGCCGGCTCGCGGGTGCCCGGCGATCGTAGGGTGCCCGGCTCGGTCCGGGGTCCGGGGGTCCGCTGGTCCCGAAAAGAAGGATCTGGCAGATCGAGGCCAGGAGCGCTATGGTCACCGCGATGACTACCTACTCTGCTCGATTGGGGGACCCGTCCGCGCAAGGTGAGTGCTGATGCTCACTGAGACCGCGAACGGGATTTCCCGCTCTCCCAGCTTTTCCTTCTGGCCGCGCGTGCGTGAGTTCGCCGTGCCGCCATCCATGATCGAGACTGCGACCGCCCGCCGCCGCGTCGGTGACTGGGCGGGGGCGTGCGCCGCCGCGGGCATCGATGTCGATTTCAATCCACGTTCCGTGGCACGCGCCCACGGCCGTGAACTCGCGACCCGACTCCGGGCCGATCTCCGCCAGTTGGCGCCTGACCTGCTGCGCTGGCACATGCCGAGGATCGCGCCCGACGGCCTGCTGCGCCCAGGTCTGACCGTCGCCCTGGCCCGGTACGAGGGTGGCGCGGGGCATGACGGGTCGGGGCGTGACAGGTCGGGACCTGTGCATCTCGTGGTCCGGACTCCGCCCGCGTGGGCGGACGCCGGTCAACGGATCAGCCTCACGCTGTGGGACGGATCCCTCGCCGACGCCGCCACACGCCATCATCCCCATCCCCGTCCCGACCGGCGGTTCCGGCTCGACCTGCACCGCCATCTGTGGGACGCGCGCAGGACCGACGAGCTTCGGACCCGGGCCGGGGCCTCACCCGGGACCAACTCACCGTCCCACGACGGCCGTTCGTCGCTGGACCCGGCCGTCCTGGAGAGGGTGCCGCCGGAGCGTCGCTGCGCCGTTGACCGGTGGGCCGCCGAGGCCGGGATTCTGCTCCGGGCCGAGGGACGGTCCGCCGGTGCCTTCACCGTACGGCTCGGGGCCCGGCGGCGGCTGGAGCTGGAGCTGGTGGCGGACGGTAACGGCTTCGGGCCGCTGCCCGTCCTGCGGATCGCGGCGCCGGAGAGGACCGGTCGGGCCCCCGCGCCGCCGCTCCTGCCCGACGCGGCGACCTGGGTGCTGCCCGACCTGGAGCTGCTCCGCGCCGGTGCGATCGAGGTCGACCGGCTGCACCCGTTGGTCGCCTCGGCACTCGTACCGGACCACACGCCGTCGACCGGTCCGGCCCGGATCCCGGAACCGGCGGGAGCGCCACGCCTTGTGGAGTGCCGGGGAGCGCGGCACCGAATCGGCCTGGTCGACGGGGTGTTGGCGCCGCTGGACCACGACCCGGTCGAGATCCGGCGGGAGGAGTTGCTGGCCACACTGACCGGTACTCCGCTCGCCTGTCTGCGGGCGATCGACGAGGCGCACCGAAGTCCGGACTGCCTCCCCGGTGTCCGCGAACGCCTCGACCACGGGGACGCCGCCGGTGCGCTGGCCGTCGTCGAGGGCCTGTTGGGCCCGGAAGCGCTGCTGCGCGACGGCGCTCTCCGGGACGAGCTGGAGGCCGCCGCGCAACGGCGGATCGTCTACGGCCTGTTCCGGGCGGGCATGGTCGGGCCCGGACCGAGGTCCGACCGCAAGATGCCGCACGGCCGACGTCCTCGTGGTCACCGCTCGCAACCGCGCGACGCTTCCACTCGCTGACGACGTGTCCACTCTCTGACGCGGAACCGATCGATCGCAGGGTCTCTCCGTACCCGCCTTCACTCTCCTCGCCAAGCGCCGCAAGCTCTCTTAGCTCTCCAACGAACCCAAAGGTGATGCCACTTGTCCACATGCACCCCGCTCGCGCCCACCGCCGTCCCCACCGACGGCGTTCCCGCCCCCGTCCAGACCTCCCAACTCGGCGTGGCCGGAGACCTGTTGGCGCTGCTGCGCGATACGACCACCGAGCCGCGCCGCGACGATCAGTTGGAGGCCCTGACCCTGGCCGTGGCCGCCGACCTGCCCGTACTGCTGTGGGGTGAGCCGGGGATCGGCAAGACCGCCGCGCTGACCCAGCTCGCCGCGTCGCTGGACCTGCCGCTGACCACCGTGATCGCCAGCGTGCACGAGCCCTCCGACTTCGCGGGACTGCCCGTCGTCGGGGACGATCCCGCCGAGCAGGGCGTCCCGATGGCCCCGCCGGACTGGGCGGTCCGGCTCGTACGGGCGGGGCGCGGGCTGCTGTTCCTGGACGAGTTGTCCACCGCGCCGCCGGCTGTTCAGGCCGCCCTGCTCCGTCTCGTACTGGAACGGCGGATCGGGGCCCTCCAACTGCCGCCCGACGTAAGGATCGTGGCCGCCGCCAATCCGCGCTCCTCGGCGGCCGACGGGTGGGAGCTGAGCCCGCCGCTGGCGAACCGGTTCGTTCATCTTCAGTGGACCCACGACCACGAGGTGGTGGTCCGCGGCCTCGGAGGGACGTGGCCCCGGGCGACCCTGCCGCGGCTCGACCCGCGGCGGTTGCCGGAGGCCGTGGACTTCGCCCGCCGTGCGGTGTGCGGGCTGCTCGCCGCGCGCGCCGGGCTCGTACACCGGCTGCCCAGCAACGAGACCCGGCAGGGCGGCCCTTGGCCGTCACCCCGCAGCTGGGAGATGACACTGCGCCTGATCGCTTTCGCGACCGCGTCCGGCTCCTCGCGGGACGTCCTCTCGCTGCTGGTGAGGGGCACGGTGGGAGACGGTCCGGGGCTGGAACTGCTGGCCAGTATGGACCGGATGGACCTCCCGGACCCCGAGACGCTTCTCGCCGATCCGGCGGGCGCCGCCCTGCCCGAGCGGGGCGATCTGCGCCAGGCCGTGCTCGACGGGGTGGTGCGGGCGGTGCGCGAGCGCCCGGAGAAGTCCCGCTGGGACGCGGCGTGGGCAGTCCTGGTGCGGGCGATGGAGACCGGAGCCCCGGACCTGGTGGTCGTCCCCGCGACCACGCTCGCCTCGCTGCGGCAGGAGGAGTGGGACGTACCGGCGTCGATCGACCGGCTGGCCGGGGCGGTGTCACTCTCGCGGCGGGCGGATCGCGCGGCGTCCCGCGCCGCGTCCGTCGCGAAGGCCCGCCGATGAGCCAGGACACCGACACCAGCACAGGCAGAGACGCGGACACGGGCGCGGATCAGCCGGGGAAGCTGGACCTCGACAAACTCTTCGCCGCCCGACTCCACGCCGTCCGCGTCCGCCCCTTCATGGCGACGGCCTTGTTCGCACTGCACGTGGTGGAGTCACGGCAGGTACCGACGATGGCCGTCGACCGGCACTGGCGGTGCTACGTCTCGCCGGCGTTCGTGGCCCGGACTCCGGTGGAGGAGCTGGCCGGGGTCTGGGTGCACGAGGTGTCGCATCTGCTCCGTGACCACCACGGACGCGGTGACCGGGTCGCGCGGGCGCGCGGGCTGACCGGCCCGGGGGAACGGCTGCGGATGAATATCGCGGCGGACTGCGAGATCAACGACGACGCGTTCGGCGACGGGCTGGTCGGGCCCCGGGACGCCGTCCGGCCGGGGGCGTTGGGGCTGCACAACGGGGAGCTGATGGAGGACTACCTGCGGCAGTTCCGGCTCGGACCGTACACGCAGGGCATGGTCTGGCTGGACTGCGGCAGTGGCGCCGACGGTCTGGAACGGGGCTGGGACCTCGGACCGGGCGGCTCGCACGGCCTCAGCGCGCAGGAACGCGACGCCGTCCGGTTCCGGGTGGCGCAGGGCATCAAGGCCCGCCCGGGGAATGCCCCGGAGGGGTGGCAGCGGTGGGCGGAGGAGGCGTTCCATCCGCCGCAGCCGTGGCGGGAGTTGCTGGGTGCGGCGGTCCGCTCGGCGACCAGCGGCTCCGGAGCGGGCGAGGACTACACGTACGGGCGGCCGTCGCGCCGCTCGGCCGGGGTGCCCGGCGCCGTACTGCCCAGCCTGCGTCGCCGGCCGCCCCGGGTCGCGGTCATCATCGACACGTCCGGGTCGGTCAGCGACTCCGAACTCGGCAGCGCGCTCCACGAGGTCGCCGCCATCTCCCGTGCCGTGGGCGGCCGTCGGGACCTGATCACGGTACTGCCGTGCGACGCGGCGTCCGAGATCGTGCACCCGCTGTGCCGGGCCGCCGGGATTCCCCTGGTGGGTGGCGGGGGTACGGATCTGCGTACGGGCTTCGCCAGGGTGCTCCGGAAGGGGCCGCGACCGGATGTCATCGTGGTCCTGACCGACGGGCAGACCCCCTGGCCCACCACCCGGCCACCGTGCCGGACGGTGGTGGGCCTGTTCGACCGGACCTCCGGGTCGTGGGACGAGGACGACCCCGACTACGTGCCGGACTCGCCGCCCCCGTGGGCGCGCGTGGTCTCCATCGGGTAGGCGCGCGCTGGATGCCGTCGACCGGTTCACGGCAGAGCGGACAGGCGGGCGCGCCGCCGTACTCGTATCCGCCGCACCGCGCACCGCGGCGCGGGGCCGCTCCGACCGCGGGTCTCACCATGCGCGTCTCGTCCCCCGTACGCCGTTGCCGATGGGATGGTCCCCTCAGGCCGGCGGCGGGGCGCTCGTGTCGCGGAGGATCAGGTTCATCGGGATCAGAGTCGGTTCGCGGTCGAACTCCGAGGTCATGAGGAGTTCGAGCGTCTCCACGGCCGTCTTGCCGAGTTGGTTCCTGGCACCGGACACCGTCGTGAGGCGGCCCGGTGACGGCTGGCTGTCGAGTGCGAGGTCGTCGCAGCCGATGACGGACATTTCGGTGGGCACGGTGACTCCGCGCTCCTCCAGCGCGGCCATCGCTCCCAGCGCGACGAGGTCGTTGTACGCGACGATCGCGGTGGCGTCCGAGTCGTGCTCGGTGAGCGCGGCGACCGCCTGGTGGCCGTGGCGGCTGGTCGTACCGCAGGGGACGACCGTCACCCGCAGTCCGAAGGCCGCCGCCGCGTCGAAGGCCCGGATGCGCTCGGCGTTGGCCCATGAGGTCTCGGGGCCGCTGAGGTAGAGCACCCGGCGGTGGCCGAGCTGGGTCAGATGTCCGCAGACCAGGGCCATCCCGCCGTAGAAGTCCACGGAGACGGACGGGGTGCTGAGGCCGGGCGCCATCCTGTTCACCAGGACCATCGGCCGTGAGTGGAGGGCGAGTTCGGCGAGTGACGCGCGGTCCATACGGGTCGAGCAGAGCAGCACCCCGTCGCAGGAGCGCATGAGGTCGAGGGCGAGGTCGTACTCGCTCGCGGCGTCCTCGTCGGACTCCATGATCATGACGCGGCGTCCGTAGCCCCGGGCCGCGCGGGAGACCGCCTTGAGGACATCCGGGAAGTAGGGATTCGCCAGATCGGGGACGAGCACGCCGATCGCGCCCGCCTCGCCTCTCGCGAGCCCTTGCGCGGCGGCGTTCGGCCGGTATCCCAGGTCGGCCACCGCGTCCTGGACCCGTCTGACCAGCGACGCGTCGACCTTGGCGGTGCCGTTGAGCACGCGCGAGACCGTGGAGGTCGAGACGCCGGCGGCCGCGCCGACGTCTCGGATGGTCACCCGGGGCCGTTCGGACCCGTTCGTCCTGCCGACCCGTTCCCGCGACTTGCTCAAGGACGCCTCCGATTCCGATGCCGGTACCCAATCATGCCGAGGCGGAGCCCCTTGCCCGCACCCCTTCGGTCCGCCGAGGTCGTACGACCTGCGCACTCACTGTGAAAACGTTTCCTGAAACTTACCAGTGAGATGTCGCCCCACGCGAGGTCTCTACATAACCCCAGCTCAGAGCCGTACGGTTACAAGCATTCGACCATCTCGTTAAGTTGATCTTGTGAAAACGCTTGCTCAGCCGGATGGCCGCCTCTAGCCTCATCCGCACCTCGGGCCCTCCGGTTCGGCGTGAACGACAGCAGGAGGTCATTGATGCTCAGAAGAAAATGGGTCGGGGCGGCGGGAGCCCTCGCCCTGACGGGGACGGCGCTCGCCGGCTGTGGCACGAGCGGCGACAGTTCCGCGTCGTCCACGCTCACCATCTGGGACTTCTCGGCGGAGCAGACCGACTTCCACAAGAAGGTCGCCGCCCAGTACGCCAAGGAGACGGGCACCGAGATCGAGTGGCGGTCGATCTCCCAGGACGAGTACGTGAAGACCCTGCCGCTCGCCTTCCAGAGCAAGCAGGGCCCGGACATCTTCTACTGGCGGCCCGCCGGCCCCACCGACATGGCCCAGCTGCTCGACCAGAAGTGGATCCAGCCGCTGAACGGCGACGGCAAGGTGCCGAAGTCCTTCACCGACCGGTGGCCCGAGGGCTCCTTCGTGGAGGGAATCAACACCCACGAGGGGAAGACGTACGGCTTCCCGTTCTCCGAGAACCTCTACTGGGGTCCGGGCTACATGTTCCTCAACAAGAAGGTGTTCAAGGACGCCGGGCTCGACCCCGACACCCCTCCCGCCACCTGGTCGGAACTCACGGACGCCTGCGAGCAGATCACGGACAGGACCGACGCTTCCTGCATCGCCTCGCCCAACAAGGGACTTGACCTCCAGCGCATCTGGTACGCGCTCGCGTCGGGCGCCTCGACGGATCTCTTCTTCGACTTCCAGAAGGGCAAGTTCGCCTTGGACGACCCGCAGGCGCTGAAGACGTTCGACTACATCCAGGATCTCCAGAAGAAGAAGTACATCGCGCCGGGACTCAACGACAAGAACTTCAGCCGCCAGCAGTTCGCCGTCGGCCAGGCCGCCGTCTATCTGGACGGCACCTGGGTGCCCAGCGTCTGGAACAGCCAGGGGTTCAAGGCCGATCAGTACACCGTCGCGCCACGCCCCGTTCCCGACGGCGGCGCGACCGGCGCGCTGGCCCGCCAGCACGACGGCAACAAGTACTGGGTGAGCGCCCAGACCAAGAAGTCGGCGGAGTCCTGGAAGTTCCTCCAGTGGATGACCGACTCCGACGGGTACTTCGCGAAGGAGTACCTCAAGGCCGGCTTCGGCACCCTCGCCTTCACGGACAACGCCAAGCTCATCGACGATCCCGCCATCCAGAAGATCATGAAGATCGCGGAGCGGCCGGGCTACCGCGTCGAAGTACCCGTGGCCGTAAGGAAATGCCCCGACCTGGTCAAGTCGAGCGCCTACGTCAAGGCGATCTCGGAGCGGCCCAACTGGGAGTACGAAGCGATGGTCGAGGCCCTGACCAGTGGCAAACCGCTCGCGCCGGAGGCGAAGAAGCTCGTCGCCGAACGCCAGCGGATCCTGGAATCGGAACTCAAGAAGGAAGCGGCGTCCGGACTCAAGGTGTCGATCGACTGCTACACCTTCGCGGACTGGAAGTACACCGAGGACTACCCGCAGGAGAAGTACCCGAAGTAGTCCGGGCAGTCCGGCGATTCCCGCCGGACTACCCCGGCCGGTGATTCCCGCCGAACTCCCCCGGCCGGTGATCCTCCGCACCCTCCAGCTCCAGAACCAAGGAAGTTTCTATGGTTTCCGCACGGACCGCCGCGCCACCCCCAGTCGGGGCGCCGGCACCCCTGCCTCACGACGACGGACCGCAGAAGAAGGGAAAGCCGAAGCGCGACAAGGGGCAGGACCGGCCGAACGACGGCGAGCGCCCCCGTGAGCGGGCCAAAGGATGGAACCGGATATGGGTCGCGCTCTTCCTGGCGCCCTTCCTCCTGCTCTATCTGGGCTTCACCCTCTGGCCGTTGGCGGCCACGGTCTACTACTCGTTCTTCGACTGGTCCGGCAGCGGCCCGGTGGAGGACTATGTCGGCGCGGGCAACTACAGCTCGATCCTCACCGATGAACTGTTCTGGCTGGCGGTCGCCAACACCCTGATATTCGCCGTCCTCACCACGGTGATCAAACTTCCGCTCTCCCTCATCGCGGCCGTGCTCTTCACCAGGAAATGGCTGCGGGGCAAGAAGTTCTTCCGTACGACGTTCTTCGCACCGCTCATCATTCCGGTGGCCATGGCCGGTCTCGTCTTCACCTATCTGCTCAACCCGTCCAACGGCGCCCTGAACGCGCTGCTGCGGGACATCGGCCTCATCGACGAATCGGTGGACGTCTTCGCCTCCCGCTGGAGCGCGTTGATCGCACTGGTACTCATCTCGGTGTGGCAGGTCTTCGGCCAGTACGTCATCTACTGGATGGCCGCCATCCAGAACGTGCCCGAGGAGTTGTACGAGGCCGCCGAACTCGACGGCGCCACGGAATGGCAGAAACTCACCCGCATCACGCTGCCCATCATCAAGCCGGTGGCCGTCGTCATCCTGCTGCTCGGCCTGGTCAACGCCATGCATGTGTTCGGACTCGTCGTCACCCTCACCGGCGGCGGTCCCGGGACCAGCACCTATGTCGTCTCGTACTTCATCTACGACCGGGCGTTCGGCACCGTCCCCTTCGCCTACGGCTATGCCTCCGCCGCCGCTCTCCTCTTCTCCGTCATCGCCTTCCTGATCGTCATGAGCCAGGGCTTCTTCGTCCGGCGCGCACAGAAACTCCGGAAGGAGTACGGAGTCTGATGGACGCCGACACGAAAAGGCGCCGCCGTCCCCTGGCCAGGGGAACGCGCCTCAATCTCATCACGCTGCCGCTGCTCCTGGTGGTCTCGCTCCTGTGGATCTACCCGTTCCTGTGGACGGTGTCGGGTGCATTCAAGACGCAGACAGGCCTGTTCACCGGTGGGGCGAGCCTGATACCCGACCAGCTCAACTTCGACAATTTCCGGCGGGCCTGGGTGAACGCCGGATTCTCCCGCTACTTCTACAACACCGTCCTGTACACGGTGATCCCCACCTTCGTGGAGCTGGTGAAGTCGGCGCTGTGCGGCTACATTCTCGCGCGGTACGAATTCCCCGGCCGCAAGCTGCTGCACCGCACCATCGTGGCGACGCTGTTCATTCCGGTCGCCTCGATCATCATTCCGCAGTTCGTGCTCGTGGAGCAGCTCGGCCTGCTCAACACCCGGGCCGGTGTGATCCTGGCGATGTCCGGCGCGGCGGGAGCACTGTATGTGCTGCTGTTCATCGGGTTCTTCGCCAGCGTGCCCCCGGATCTGTTCGACGCGGCCAAGCTGGACGGCGCCGGATTCCTGCGCACCTTCTGGCTGGTACTGCCGCTCGCGAAACCGGTGATCGCGGTGGTGGTGATCTTCCAATTCGTCACCAACTGGAACGAGTTCAACATCCCGCTGGTCTTCACCCTGGGTCAGCCGGAACTCCAGAATCTCGCGGTCGGAATGCTCTCGTTCAAGGGTGAACACTCCGTCGACTGGACCGGGTTCGCGGCCGGAATGACGATCTCCTTCCTGCCGATGCTCCTTGTCTTCATCTTCTTCCAGAGCTACTTCGTGCGTGGCCTGGCCGGCGCGACCAAGGAGTGACCCGAGTGACCGAAGCGATTGAAGCAATTGAAGCGACTGACGTGGCCCGATCAGCTCCGACCGGCTCGGACGGCGTCTTCGCCTACACCTGGGACATCGTGGGCGACCCGGCCGCCGCCGAGCGACTGGCCGAACTGGGTGTCGGCTCGGTGACGCTCCAGGCGAGCTACCACGCCGTACGGGCGATCACTCCCCGCCACCCGCACCACCGCGTCGTGCACGCCACGCACGCCGCCGCGTACTTCCCGCTGTCGGCCGACATCTGGCAAGGACAGCGGCTGAGACCTCCCGCCCCCTCCTGGGGTGTCGAGGTACCCGACCGGTTCGGCGCGGCAACCACCGCGCTGGCCGGGGCGGGGCTGCGTACGGAGGCGTGGCTCGTGCTCACCCACTCCTCGGCGCTCGGCGACCGGGCCCCCGAACTGACCGTGCGCAACGCCTACGGCGAGCGGTACGCGTACGCGCTCTGCCCCGCGCACCCGGACGTCGAGTCGTACGCCGTCAATCTCGCCCGGGAGATCTGCACCCGGTACGACGACGTGCCCGCGCTGATGCTGGAGGCGTGCGGCTGGCTGGGCTTCGAGCACGGCAGCCATCACGAGAAGACCCACGGGGCCGACCTCTCCCCCGGCTGCCGCGCGCTGCTGTCGGTGTGCCTCTGCGCGGCCTGCCGTGCGGCGCTCGCGGACGGCAGCGCCGGCGGGGACGGGGCGAGCGGTGGGCTGGACGCCGACGAACTGGCGCGGGACATCCGTACCGCCGTGGACGGGGAGCTGCGGGAGGGCCGCACCGTCGCACCCTCCCTGGCCGAGACGCTCGGCGAGGACCGCGCCCAGCGGCTGTTCGACCACCGGCGGTCCGTCATAGCCGGGCTGGCGCGCCGTATCGCCGCCGTCGCGGGTGGGCGGGAGTTGCTGCTGATGGCCGAGGACAGCCCGCAGTCGACCGGGCCGGACAGCGCGCTGGACCTCGCCCGGTACGACGGGCCGGCCGACGCGTACGTCCTCAAGTGCTGGGACGAGCCGGACGCGGCGCTGACACGGGTGAAGGACGCGGCGCAGAACACCGCCGTCCCGATCGTCGCCAACGTCTCCGTCATAGACGATCCACCGGGCGAACTCGCCTCCCGGGTGGCCGGACTGCGTGCCGCCGGCGCGCGGGACATCCGCTTCTACCACGCTGGGCTGGCCTCGTCCGCCAGGCTCGAAGCCCTGCGATCCGCCGTACGGGGGACTCATCAATGACGCTCACCGGTATCTACGCCATGGACCCGGCGCGTTTCGACGACGTGTACGGCCCCGAGGAGCGCGCGGCCATCGAGCGGTACGTCACCGTCCCCGGCCCCAATCGCTCGGCGGACCAGCTCCGGCCGGACCAACTCGCCGCCGCCCAGGTCCTGATCACCGGCTGGGGCGCGCCCCGGCTCGACGCGGAACTGCTCGCGTCCGCGCCCCGGCTCGAACTCGTGCTGTACGGAGCGGCGTCGGTGCGCCCCCTCGTCACCACCGACTCCTGGCAGCGCGGGATCCGGGTCAGTGCCGCCGGGTCGGTCATCGCCGACTGCGTCGCCGAATTCACCCTCGCCCAGGTCCTGTTCGCGCTGAAGCACGGCTGGCGGTACGTCCTGCGGTCCCGCGCCACTCGCGCGCCGGTCCGCAGGCAGGCCGAACCGGGCACCGAAGGCGCCGTGGTGGGGCTGGTCTCGCTCGGGGCCACCGGCCGCGCCACGGCCCGGCTGCTCACCCGGCACGCGGTACGTGTCCAGGTCCACGACCCGTACGCCGATCCGGCCGACGCGGCGGCGCTCGGCGTCCAACTCACCGGGCTCGACGAGCTGTTCGCGACGAGCGACGTCGTCAGCCTGCACACTCCGCTGCTTCCCGCGACGCGGGGCATGGTCGACGGCCGGCTCCTGGAGTCGATGAAGCGGGACGCGACTCTGATCAACACGGCGCGCGGCGGGCTGATCGACGAGGAGGCACTGGTGGTCGTGGCGGCCCGCCGGCCTGATCTCTTCTTCGCGCTCGACGTCACCGATCCGGAGCCGCCGCCGGTCGGATCGCCGTTGTTCGCCCTGGAGAACATCGTCGTGACCCCGCACCTCGCGGGAAACCTCGGGCCGGAACGCAGACGCCTGGGCCGGGCCATGGCGGAGGAACTGGCGCGGTACGCGAGCGGGCAACGGCTGCGGCACGAAGTGACCGCCGACAGAATGGAGTTCGCGGCATGAGCGGCGGCGATACGAACGGTGCGGTCGGCGGTCCGACGAGCGGTCCGGACGGTACGGCGGGCGGGGAGCCGTACACCCTGGTGATGCTGCCGCCGCAGGCGTCGGCGACCGAGGAGTGGGGCGACCGGCTGGAGCGGGAGCTGCCCGGCATCCGCGTCCTCCGGCCGCGAGAGTCCCAGGCGGCCGCGGCGGCGCTGCGGGAGGCGGACGCCGCGTACGGCACCCTCCCCGCGGACCTGCTGCCGCACGCCGAACGGCTGCGCTGGCTCCAGGTTCCCCAGGCCGGGCCCCCGCCCGGCTTCTACTATCCGGCGCTGATCGAGCACCCGGTCCGCGTCACCAACATGCGCGACACCTACACCGACCACGTGGCCGCGCACACCTTGGCACTCGTCCTGGCCCTGTCACGTGGTCTGCCGCGCTACGTACGCGACCAGCAGGCCGTGCGGTGGGCACCGGACTGGGACCCCGGTTCGGTGGTGCCGCTGACGGAGAGCCGCGCCCTGGTCGTCGGGGTGGGAGCCGTGGGCGCGGAGGTCGGGCGGCTGCTCGCCGCCTTCGGCACCGAGGTCGAAGGCATCGACACCCGGCGTACGGAAGCGGCCGAGGGTTTCACCCGGATCCACCCGGCGGGCCGCCTGGACGCCCAACTCCCCCTGGCGGACTTCGTCGTGCTGACCGTGCCGCACACCCCGCACACCGAGGGGCTGATCGACACCGCGCGGCTGGCCCTCATGAAGCCCACCGCCTGCCTGGTCAACATCGGGCGCGGGCCCACGGTCCGGCTCGACGCGCTCGTCGAGGCGCTTGACGCCGGTCGGCTGCGCGGGGCCGCGCTCGATGTGTTCGAGACCGAACCACTCCCGGCGGAGCACCCGTTGTGGCGTCGCCCCGACGTCCTCATCACGCCGCATGTCGCGGGCGCCGGTCCGCACGCGGACGAGCGGCGGTTCGCCGTGCTTCTGGAGAACGCCCGGCGGTTCATGACCGGTGAGCCGCTGATCAACGTGGTGGACAAGGCCGAATGGCACTGACCGGCGGACGCGGGAGCGGAGTGCGGCCCCGTCGCCTCCGCCCCGCGCCGCCGGCCCCCCGAGTTTCCTGATGCTGGTGCCGACGGAACCGACACCAGGATTGTCATGCGCATGAGTATTGACAGGAGGTTGATACCCCCACCAGCACGGCAACCGACCGCTTTTCCGAACAGGAGTCGCACATGTACAAGATCACTTCCTCCCGCACCAACCGCCGCCGGGCGGCCTGTGTCTTCGCCTCGCTGGGCCTCGGCGCCACGCTGCTCACCGCGGGCCCCACGGCCGTCGCGGCGGAGTCGGCCGCCTGCGAGTCGCCCTCCAAGGTGCTCGGGCTGACCAGCAACTGGAAGATACAGCTGCCGGTCGACGACCCCAACGCCTCCGGCACCCAGCCGCTGGAGATCAAGCAGCCGGCCCTCGCCTCGTACAACAACGCCCCCTGGTTCACGCCGACTTCGGCGTGCGACGGGGTGAAGTTCCGCGCCGCCGTCAACGGGGCGACCACGACGAACACGTCCTACCCGCGCTCGGAACTGCGGGAGATGACGAGCAACGGCGCCGGCAACGCCAGTTGGTCGTCCACCTCGGGTACCCACACCCTCATCATCGACCAGGCCATCAACAAACTGCCCGCCACCAAGAGCCATGTGGTGGCCGGTCAGATCCACGACGGCAACGACCGGTCGGTCTTCCGCCTCGAAGGCACCAGTCTGTACGTCACCAAGGACAACGACACCCACTTCAAGCTCCTCACCAACTCCTACAAGTTGGGAACGAAGTTCGAGGCGAAGTTCGTCGTCGGCGGCGGCAACATCAAGGCGTACTACAACGGGGTCCTGCAGACGACCATCCCGGTGAAGTTCACCACCGGGTACTTCAAGGCGGGCGTCTACACCCAGGCGAACTGCGGCAATTCCTCGCCCTGTGACACGAGCAACTACGGCGAGGTGACCGTGTACAACGTCAGCGTCAAGCACAGCTGACCCGAGCCCCGGCCCGGCGGGTGTGGCGCCCGCCGGGCCGGACCACGGTCACTCGGCGTTGAGGACGGCGATGCCCACCTCGCCCTCGTCGAACCGGACGAACAACTCCGCGAGCGAAGCCGAGCCGTCGTGGTCGACGAGAAGCACCGGCTGCTTCTCCCCGCCCTGTTCGGCGGGGACGAAATCCGTCACGCACTCGCGGCGCAGCAAGGTGACCCGGTCGCCGTCCGCGGCGTCGCCGGGGAGATCGGCGAGGTCCTCGTACGAGGGGTCGGCGCGGTCGGCCAGCTCCTGCGCGAGCACTTCCCTGGACGTGCTGACGACGACCGTGAGCCGGTCGCCGGTCCGCTCGTAGCGCGCCGACAGGTCGAAGGGCAGCAGGTAGAACACCCCCTCCTCGCCTTCGTGCCCCCGGTCGAGCAGCAGGGACACCATGCGCTCACCGGCGTCCCGAGACGTGCAGTCGTGGCCGACGAGCACCGCCGGGCCGTCCAGGTCCAGTGCGGGAACCGAGGTGATCCACATGCGCGCCGAGTCATCCATGGGGTGATTCAAGCGCACGCCACCGACAAGTCCCACCCGTCCTAGTGGCGGCGCGGAGGTGCGTGGAGCTGGTGCAGTCCCAGGGGGGCGGGAGGTGGCAGGGGTGCGGTGTGGTCGGTTCTGAAGGACTGCAGGAGGTACGCGACCAGTCGTCGGGACGCGGCGAGTGAGACCTGCCGGGACTCCCCGACGACGCCGCTGTTGGCCAGGAGCAGGAGGGTGATGTCGCTGGAGTCGAAGTCCTCGCGCAGCTGCCCGGCGTCCTTGGCTCGCCGCACCAGCCGGTCGAGGCCCTCCTCGGCGCGCGTGCGCTCGCGGTTGTAGTCGACGGCGTCGGGAAACTCGGAGAAGAAGGCCGCGGTGAAGCCCCGGTCCGTGGCCTGCATGGCGCAGACCTTCTCGACCACCGTGCAGAGGCCGCGCCAGGGGTCGGGGTCCTCCAGCCCCTCGTCGAGGGCCGCGACGCAGAGGGAGAGCTGTTCGGCGAAGGCTTCGGTGACGAGAGAGGCGCGGGTGGGGAAGCGCCGGTAGAGGGTGGCGGGGCCGACGCCGGCGCGGCGGGCGATCGTCGTCAGGGGTACGTCGGTGCCCTGGGTCGTGAACGCCTCGCGGGCGACTTCGAGGATGCGGTCGCGATTGTGCTGCGCGTCGGCGCGCAGCCCGGTGGCAGTGGCGCCGGGACGGGACTCGTCGGCGGTGGTTCCGGCCGACGGGACTGTTTTCCGAGAGGGCTGAGCAGGCATGTCTCTCACTTTAGGGCAAGTGGAAGGTGTCGTCCGTTTATCTCGTTAGCTTGGTCGAGCGAGCCGGAAGATCCCAACGATCCGTGCGATCCCTTCGATCCCTTCCGCCGCGACTCCCGAGCCAGAGACAGAGACAGGAACAGACCGTGAGCGACATGCGAGCAGCCCTCTTCGACCGGTACGGCCCTCCGGAGGTGCTGTACGAGGGCAAGGTGCCGGTGCCGGAGGTCCGGCCCGGCGAGGTGCTGGTCCGCGTCCACGCGGCCACCGTCAACGGCGGCGAGCTGGCCGGCCGGGCCGGGAAGATGCGCCTGGTGACGGGGCGCCGCTTCCCCCAGCGCACCGGGCTCGACTTCGCGGGCGAGATCGTCGAGGTCGGCCCCTCGGTGACCGGACCGCGCGAGGGGCAGAAGGTGTGGGGACTGCTGGGGCGGTCGACGTTCGGCAGCGCCGCGGAGTATGTGACCGTCCGGCCCCGGCAGCTGGCCCTCGCCCCCGGCAACCTCACCCCGGTGGAGGCCGCCTCCCTGCTGGTGGGGGGAACGACGTCGATCACCGCTCTGCGCGACAAGGCCGGCCTCAGGCCCGGCGAACGCCTCCTGGTGCGCGGCGCCAGTGGCGGGGTCGGCAGCGTCGCCGTCCAGATCGGCAAGCTGTTCGGTGCTCATGTCACCGCTCTCGCGGGCGCGAACAGTCGCGACTTCGTCCTGGGCCTGGGCGCGGACGACGTCTTCGACCACCGGACGACCGACCCGTCGGCACTGGGCACGTTCGACGTCATCATGGACACCGCCGGTACACAACACCCCGCCTTCCGGCGCCTGTTGGCGCCGGGTGGGCGGATGGTGGCCATCGCCTTCGATGTCGAGAACATCGCCGCAAGCGTCACGTACATTCTCCGCTCCACCGTCCGTGGCTCCGGACGGGTGCGTTTCTTCAGCGGCAATCCCCGGCACGCGCTGTTCGCCGAACTGACCCGGTACGCGGAGAGCGGCGACATCCGGCCCGTGGTCGACACCGTCCACCCCCTCGCCGACGTCGCCGCCGCGCACCGCGCGCTGGAGGCCGGCGGTGTCCGGGGAAAGCACGTCGTCCAAGTGGTGTGAGCCGGACCGTATGAGTCGGACGGTGTCAGCCAGGTCCGTTCAGGACTCCCGACGGGCGAGGAAACCCGCGGCCATCGGGAGGACGAGTTCCGTCCGGCGCATCACGTCCATGTGCGTGCAGCCGGGGAGGATCGCGAGCCGCGCGTCGGGAATGAGGTGGTGCATCCGCGCGGCGTGCTCGATGCGTACGAAGTCGGTGTCGCCGCAGACCAGCAGGGTCGGCGCGGCGAGGCCCCGCAGATCGTCCTCCGACCACCCTTCGAAGTCCGCGGCGGCCGAGGTCTTCGCCAGGAAGTCGTGGAAGTGCTCCGGGTGGGGGGCGACGGCCGTGTAGGCGTCGGCCATCTCCTGGAAGTCGGCCGGTGTCGGCAGCCGCTTCGATCCCGCCTGAAGCGCCGGATCGCGGATCTCCGGCAGGTAGCCGTCCCGCCGGAAGTGGGTGGCCGCGAGGACGACACGGTCCACCCGCTCCGGGTGGTGAACCGCCATCTCCAGTGCCGTGAGGCCGCCCAGGCTGAACCCGAACAGGTCGGCCCGTTCGACACCGAGGACGTCGAGCAGCGCCACGACGTCCTCGGCGAACGCCGGCACGGACATCTCACGGTCGGTGTCGGCGGTGTGGCCGTGCCCCTGCAACTCGACGGCGATCACCCGATGCGTCGCGGCCAGCGTGGGGATCATGGCCCCGAACGTCAGGTCGATGGTGAGCACGCCACCGTGCAGCAGCACCAGCGGGTGACCGGAGCCGTGGCTCTCGTAGTACATGTCCAGGCCGTTCACCTGCGCGTAAGCGCCCTGTGACGGTGTGGTGGCGGTGGGTGTGTCGATCTGGGGCTGCTGGGTGGTCATCGCGTCCGTCCCGGTTCGGTACTCCATTTGCTTACGTATCGGTGGACTCCCGCGATGTCCGGAACTCATCGGTGCCGGTCAGCCGAACCGTCGCGATCTCCCAGGCCCGCAGAGGGACCCGGACCGTGCCGGCTCCGACAGCGGGCGCTTCGGCCCGGCTGTCGTCGGCGCCCAGCAGGCCGACGCGGTGAGCGCCGGTGAATGGGCCGCGTACGACCGCCGTGGTCGGCTCGGGGGACGCGGCGACCAGCCGTAGCTCCAGGTCACCGTCGCGTCGGCGGAGGCTGGTCATGACCGCGCCCTCGACCGACAGACCTTGGTGGGAGGCGGGTGGGGCTTCGCGTGGCCCTGTGCCGGGCGTGGCGTGGAGCGGGTGGCGGTAGCGTTCGGCCGCCTCGACGAGCCCTGTCGAGTGCCAGTCGCCCGCGTGGGGCAGCACCGCGAACGAGACGGTGCTCGTTCCGGCCATCTGGGCTGCCGGGATGGGGAGTTGGGGGCCGGCCGGTTCCGCGCGGTACGGGTGGATGTTGCGGCTCAGCCAGCCGGTGGCACGCAGGACGGTCAACGCGAGTTCCTGGTCGAGCAGTTCGTACTCGCAGGCCTGGGTCAGCAGCAGGCCCGCACCGCCCGCGTCGACGAAGCCGTGTGCGGGGAAGGTCGGGACGGGGTGCTCGCTGAAGCCGCCTTCCGCGGTGCTTCCCCGTTCGACCACGGCGAACTGCCCCTCGGCGTGGGAGGTTTCGGCCGGGCGGGCGAGCGGCACGTGCAGGCGCACGCGGTGGTCGAGCGAGGCGTTGTCCAGGGTCAGGTCCAGGCGGACGAACGGCTCCCCCACCCGTAGTTCGACGTCCAGGCGCACGCCGCCGGGCCGGGTCGTCGGCGTCCGCCGGTCGGCCGTGCGGTCCACCGCCTCCGGCCAGTCGTACTCGCGCTCCACCGTGAGCGAGGCGCGCAGCGGGCCGCCGGCCGCGGTGCCGACGCGCAGGGTGCGGGGGGTCGTGACGAGTGTGTCGGTGCCGGGCGGGGCGTAGTTGTAGCTGTCGCCGCGGTCGCCTCCGTCCACGATGCGGCCGACGCCGTCGAGTACGGTCCCGTCGGCGGCCGTGACGCGGAGCGTGCCGTCGTCCAGTGCGGTGACGGTGACCAGGCCGTTGGAGAGTGTGCGGCCCTCGGCCCGTACGGGGTGCGCGCCGTGCTCTTGAAAGGACTCCGCGCCCCGCACCGGGCGCAGCGACGTCCAGCCGAGCGCCGGTACCCGGGCCAGGCACGTGACCGTGCGGTGCGCGGCCCGGGTGATCCTGACCGTCCAGTCGCCGCTCGCGCCGGTCACCGCGGCGCGGACGGCCTCGACGTCGAACGGTGTGTCGCCGCCGTGCCGGGCCACGCCGAATTCCAGTACGCGCCGCTCGTTGTCGCAGTGCCAGTGGGTGATCTCGCTGCCGAACAGCTCGCGCCCGTGGATACGCGGCAGGAACGTGGGCAGGTCCGCACCGGACAGGGCCTCGGAGAGCAGGAGTTGGTCGGCACGTTCCTCGGTCTGGGCGGGCAGCCTGCTGCCGTCGGGCAGTTCGACGGCGATGTCCTGCCACTCGTCGGGGACTTCGAGGTCGACGGTGACGAGGTCCACGCGGGCGGCGGGGGTGGGGTTGAGTACGAGTACGGCGTCACGGGACACCCGCGGTGCGAGGCCGCCGGCGACCCTGTCGCGTACCGCCTGACCGAGGTGTTCGGCCTCGCTGATACGGGCGAACACCTGGGTGGCGGTCTCGTCCACGCCGCAGCCGGTGACGGAGTCGTGGCCGGAGGCGTCGATCAGTCGCCACCAGGCCATGTCGAGGAACTTCTCGGGCCATTCGGCCGACCAGAGCGCGGCGAAGGGCTCGGCGTAGCGTTCGACCAGCCGCTCCGCGCGGGCCAGTGCCTGCTTGAGATGGGGGCGTACCGAGAGCACTCCGGGCAGGATGTTCGCGTTGGCGTGGCTGCGCAGTTCGCCTTCGACGACGGGCAGCGACCGGTCGTGGGGGTCGCGTCCGCCGATGTAGTCGGCGAGGGTGGTGATCGTCACGTCGACGTCCGCCGGGTCCAGGCCGGCGATCAGCTTGACCAGGGAGCCGACCGGGGCCGAGTGGTCCGTGCCGTACATCGCGAGGACGGGGTCGGTGCCGAAGGCGGGCCTCAGCCGCCGGCCGAGGTCGGCCATGCGCTCGGCGAAGTGTCCGGGGTCGGAGAAGACGTACGCGGCGTTGCCGTAGCCGCCGGCGAGGTATTCGGTACGTACCGAACTGCCGTCGGGGGCCTGCCAGCGGAAGGCGTGCCCGGGTACGCCGGCGGGGACGCCCCGCCAGACGCAGGCGTGGTCGAGACCGGCGGCGGCGAGGATCTGCGGCATCTGCGCGCAGTGGCCGAACATGTCGGGGAGGTAGCCGACGGGCATGGGGCTGCCCAGTTCGGTGGCGCGGCGGTGGCCGAGTTCCAGGTTGCGGATGATGTTCTCGCCGGAGCACAGGAACTCGTCGAGGAGGATCTGCCAGGGCCCGACGGCCAGTTGGCCGCGCCGGACCAGTCGGATCACCCGGTCGCGGTGTTCCGGGCGTACCTCCAGATAGTCGTCCACGGCCGCCATCTGCCCGTCGAGGGTGAAGCGGAAGCGTCTCTCCGCCTCGGCCCGGTCGAGGACTTCGTCGAGCAGGTCGACCAGACGCAGCCGGAAGCGCTGGAAGGGCTCGTACCATTCGCGGTCCCAGTGGGTGTGCGGGACGAGCAGGACCTCAGGGGCGCGGTCGGTCATCGGGACGGTGTCTCCTCTGCGTCCGAGGGGGTGAAGGTGAGGGTGAGGGAGGCCCTGTCCGGGTGCAGGCGGTGCCGCGGCAGGACACCGGGGCCGCAGGACGCCGATCCGAGGCCGTTCTGGGCGAGGTCGAGATTGAGCACGATCGTCTTCCCCGGTTCGAGGTCGGTGGTGCGGGTCGCGGCGTCGAGGTGCTCGGACGTCCAGCGGCGCGCGGTGAAGGCGAAGGCCGGTTCGCCGTCGACGCGCAGGCCCGCCCCGTCGGCGGAGGTCAGCCGCAGCCACCGCAGGTCGATGCGGTTGCCGTTCTCCTGGGGGAAGACGTACGGCGTCTGGAGGGCGTCGACGGTGCTGGTGAAGCGGCCGATCCGGGCGGCCTGCCGGCTGTCGGCGTACGCCTCGCCCGGTCCGCGTCCGAACCACTCGGCTCCGCCGAGCGCGGCCGGCAGGGCCATGCGGACGCCGAGCCTGGGCAGTGTGCACGGCCAGGTGCCCTCCGGCTCGACCTCCAGGCGCAGTCGCAGGCGCTGTTGGTCGGCGCTCCAGTGGTAGTCGGCCCGCATCCCGAAGCCGAGACCGGGCGGGGCGACCCGTGTGCGTACGACGAGGGCGTCGCCGAGGAGTTCGGTGCCGAGGAGGCGGTGCTGCAACCGGTGCAGCCCGGCGGCCCGCCAGCGCGCCTCGTCGGGGTCGTCGGAGCCGCGGTCGTTGTCGGTGGGGGCGCGCCACAGGTCGAGCCGGGGCCCTTCGACGGGCAGCCCGCCGAGCGCGGTCAGCTGTCCGGTGACGGGGTGGAACACGCCAGGTCCCAGGCGTAGTTCCGTATCCGTCACGGCCGGGGCCGCCCCGGCGGCGGGGGCGGCGTGTGCGGGTTTCGGTGCGACGGGTATCTGCCCCCAGGCGACGACGTGTCCCGCCCGCGCCCACGGGGTGTCGGCGGCGAGTGCGGCGCGTACGGTGAGCCAGCTCTCCGCGCCGGTGGCCGGGAACTCGGGCAGGTCGGGCAGAGGCAGGTCGGAGCCGGCGCCCGCGGCGAGCGGCGGGACGGTGAGAATGCCGCCCGCGACCTCGGTCCCTTCCTCCTCAAGTACCCAGGAGAAGGCGAGATGCGCCGACGACAGGATGTCGTAGTGGTTGGTGACGCGTAGTGCGCCGTCGGCGGCCGCCGTGATCCGTACCGGTTCGAAGACCTTCGCGAACTCCGCGAGGGCGGGGGACGGCGCCCGGTCCGGGTGCACCAGGCCGTCGATGACGAAGTTGCCGTCGTGCAGAGGCTCGCCGAAGTCGCCGCCGTACGCGAAGTGGGCGCGGCCTGCCGCGTCGTGCTGGGCGATGCCGTGGTCGATCCATTCCCACACGAAGCCGCCCTGGCAGCGCGGGTGGCGTTCGAACAGATCGCGGTACTCCAGCAGGCCGCCCGGTCCGTTGCCCATCGCGTGGCCGAACTCGCAGAGGATGAAGGGCAGTTCACGGACCCGCTCGGGTCCTTCGATGCCCTGTCCGATGCGGTCCACCTCGTCGTGGTCCGCGTACATCCGGCTGTACACGTCGGTGTACGAGCAGTCGGTGTCGCCCTCGTAGTGCAGGGGCCGGGTGGGGTCGCGCCGGTGGGTCCACTCGGCGGCGGCGGCCAGGTTACGGCCGGTGCCGGCCTCGTTGCCGAGCGACCACAGGACGATCGAGGGGTGGTTCTTGTCCCGCTCGACCATGCGGCGCATCCGGTCCAGATAGGCGTCCGCCCATCGGGGGTCGTCGCTGGGGTTGCCCTGCCAGTCGAGTTCGGAGAAGCCGTGCGTCTCCAGGTCGCTCTCGTCGATGACCCAGAGGCCGTAGGTGTCGCAGAGGTCCAGGAACGCGGAGTCGGGCGGGTAGTGGCTGGTGCGGACGGCGTTGACGTTGTGCCGCTTCATGAGTTCGATGTCGGCGACGGCGAACTCGCGGGGCACGGCGCGGCCCGACTCCGGGTGGAATTCATGGCGGTTGACGCCGTGGAAGACGATTC
Source organism: Streptomyces sp. NPDC057137 (assembly GCF_042670825.1). Lineage (NCBI taxonomy): Bacteria > Bacillati > Actinomycetota > Actinomycetes > Kitasatosporales > Streptomycetaceae > Streptomyces > Streptomyces sp. NPDC057137. The sequence goes on from NZ_JBHUUW010000027.1 coordinate 62,174, forward strand.
GGCGGCCGTTGACCTTGAGTTGGCCGTCCTCGACGGTGACGGTGCGGAAGCCGATCCGTACGGGTACGCGCTCGGTGGCGGTGTGGACCTCGCCCTCGTACAGCCGGGGTTCCTCCGCGCTCCACGGCTGTACGTCCGCCACCTCGACGGGCCGGCCGGCGGGCAGGCCGACGATCCCCAGCTCGGGGACGGTGATACGTACGGCGCTGTCGGCGTCGAGACCGTCGGCCTCAGCACTGTCCGCGTCGAGGCGCAACGTGCCTCGCTCGGTGAGATGGTCGTAGCCGGCGTCGACCGTGAAGTCCCGTACCCCGCCCGCCGGTCGGACGAGCAGGGTGACGTCGCGGAAGATGCCGGACAGCCACCACATGTCCTGGTCTTCCAGATAGCTGCCGGCCGACCACTGGTGGACGCGGACGGCAAGCAGATTGCCGCGCGGTCGCAGCAGCGGCCCCACGTCGAACTCCGCCGGCAGCCTGCTGCCCTTGGTCACGCCCAGTTCGACGCCGTTGAGCCAGACGCGCCCGCAGGAGTCGATGCCGTCGAAGCGCAGCACGGCCGGCTCATCGGGCCAGTCGTCGGGCAGGTCGAAGGCCAGCCGGTAGTCACCCGTCGGGTTGTCGGACGGCACATGGGGCGGGTCGACCGGGAAGGGGTAGCGGACGTTGGTGTAGGCGGGACTGCCGTGGCCGCCCAGCTGCCAGTGGCCGGGGACGGCGAGGTCGGCCCAGCCCCCGTCGTCGAAGTCGTCCCGTTCGATCCCGTCCGGCGCCGCCTCGACCGCCGGTGAGAGCAGGAACCGCCAACTGCCGTTCAGCCTCAGCGCGGGTGCGTCGGAGCGGAAGGCGGACCGGGGTGCCGACGAGCCGTAACCGGGGGCCGGATCTTCGACGTACGAGGAGGGCAATGGATTCCCTTCAGCCCTTGAGGGCGCCGGCGGCGATGTTGCGGATGAAGTGCCGGGCGCCGAACAGGAAGATGATGATCAGCGGGACGATGGCTACGAGCGTGCCCGCCATGACCACGCTGTAGTCGGTGACATAGAGGCCGTTGAGCTGTGCCAGCGCGAGCTGGAGTGTGATGTGGCGGGAGTCGATGAGGACGACCAGCGGCCAGAGGAAGTCGTTCCACACGTTGACGAACGTGAAGATGCCGAGGAACGCGAGCGCGGGGCGCAGCACCGGCAGTCCGACGTGCAGGTACGTGCGGAAGAAGCCGCAGCCGTCGATCCGGGCGGCGTCCAGCAGTTCGTCCGGCAGGGCGCCCGCGGCGTACTGGCGCATCCAGAAGATGCCGAAGGCGTTGGCGGCGGCGGGCACGATCAGCGCCTTCAGGCTGCCCACCCAGCCGAGGTCGGCCATCAGGGAGAACTGCGGAATGGCGGCGAGCTGGGTGGGCACGACGAAGGTGGCCAGCAGGATCCCGAAGAGGATCTTGCTGCCGGGGAAGGTGTACTTGGCGAAGGTGAAGGCCGCGAGTGAGTCGAAGAACAGCACGGCGACGGTCGTCACGATGGCGACGATCAGGGTGTTGAGCAGGGAGCCGAAGAAGTCGATCCGGGAGAAGACCTCGCCGATGTTGTGGAACAGCTGGTCGCCGAAGACGAGTTTGGGCGGGGTGGAGTAGATGTCGGGGGTGGTGTTGGACGCCATCACGGCGAGCCAGTAGTAGGGGAAGAGGGTGATCGCGGCGCCGACGATGAGCGCGGCGTACGTCAGGACACGTCCGCGGGTGCTCATCGGGCGTCCTCCTTGATCGTGACCTGGCCGCGTTCGGGGCGTTGCACGAGGCGCCAGTTGAGGATGGAGAAGAGCACGACGACGACGAAGATGCCCCAGGCGATGGCGGCTCCGTAGCCGAAGTCGTTGTCCGCGAAGGCGGTTCCGTAGAAGTAGAGGACCATCGTCAGGCCCGCTCCGCCGGGGCCGCCGCGGTCGCCGAGCAGCACCTGCGACTCGGTGAAGATCTGCAGACCGCCGATGGCCGACATCACCAGGGAGAACAGCAGCACCGGCCGCAGCAGGGGCAGTGTGATCTTGAAGAATGTCTGCACGGGGCTCGCGCCGTCGACGCGCGCCGCCTCGTAGACGTCGGTGGGCAGGGCCTGGAGTCCGGCGAGGAAGATGATGGCGTTGTAGCCCGTCCACCGCCAGATGATCATGATGGCGATGGCGCACCGGATCCCCCACGGGTCGGTCAGCCAGGGGACATGGCCGAAGCCGAACAGGTCGAGGATCCAGTTGAGGATGCCGAACTCACCGCTGAAGATCGAGCCGAAGACGAGCGACATGGCCACGATCGACGTCACGTTGGGCATGAAGTACGCGATGCGCAGGACGCCCTTGAAGCGGATCGAGGAGTTCAGGCCGAGGGCGATGAGCAGGGCGAGGACGGTCATCGGGATCGTCGACATGACCCAGATGATCAGGGTGTTGGCTATCGAGTCCCAGAACTGGCTGTCGGTGAGCAGATAGCGGAAGTTCTCCAGGCCGACGAATTTCATCGGGCCGACGCCGTCCCAGCGCTGGAGCGACAGGAAGAGCGAGTAGAAGACCGGGTAGAGACCGAAGACGGCGAAGAGGAGGAAGAACGGGGACACCGCGACGTACTGCGGCAGATGGCGCCATCGCCTGCGGCGCCGGGCGGCGTCCTCGGCCGGTGAACGCCGGGTGGTCGCCGGGGTGTCGAGGTCGGCCGTCGGGCCGGAGGACGGGCCGGAGGATGTCGGGCCGGACGTGGGGCCGGACGTGGGGCCGGGGGACGTCGCGGTCATGAGAGCACCCCCTGTCGGCGCAGCAGTCGTTCGATACGGTTCCGGGCGTCCTTCCAGGCGCTTTCCGGGTCCTTGCCGCCGAGTTCGACGTTCGTGAGTTCGTCGGTGTAGGTGTCGCTGATGGTGATGTCCCAGGGGCTGAAGTAGGCGTACCCCACCTGGTCGGCGATGTCGGCGAAGACCTTGACGGCGGACTGGCCGCCGAAGAACTTGTCCGGGGCGGTGATCCGCTTGTCCGCCGTCGCGGCGGGGCTGGAGGGGAAGAGGCCGATGTCCAGGTAGTTGGAGGCCTGGTTCGCCGGGTTCTGCAGCCAGCTGATGATGTCGAACGCCGCCTGCGGGTCGGGGCAGGCCGCGGTGATGGCGAGGAAGGAACCGCCCTGGTTGCCGGGTCCGCCGGGCGGTGCGCACACCCGCCATTTGCCGGCGGTGCCGGGGGCCGACTGCTTGATCTCGCCGGTGATCCAGGAGGCGTTGACGAGGCTGACCTCTTGCCCGGTGTTCCAGGCGGCGTGCCGGTCGACGGACTGGCCGCTGGCGGTCTGCGAACCGCCGAATCCGGCGGTGAGCCGGCGCCGGAACGCCTCGACCGAGCGGTCCCACGCCAGCCTGACGTGGGCCTGGTCGTCGAGGTAGGTGTTGTCCGGGGTGAAGTACTTCTGCTTCTCCTGGGCCATGGAGTAGGTGAAGACCGTCTTGGTGTCGGTGATCAGATAGCGGCCGGGGAGTTTCTTCCGGATCTGGTCGCCGAAGGTGAAGTACTTCTCCCAGGTGGGTACGGCCGCCGCGACGTCGTCCGGTTCGCTGGGCAGGTCCGCCTTCTCGAAGATGTCGTGCCGGTAGTAGAGGGCGGCGGGGCCGATGTCGATGGGAAAGCCCAGTTGGAAGCCCTCGGGGGTGGCGCCCGCCTGCCACTTCCACGGCAGGTAGCCCTCTCCCAACTCCCGCGCCCCGAGGTCGTTCATGTCCACGAAGTGGTCGCTGTCGCCGAAGTACCGCGAGATGTTGTCGCCGATCATGGTGATGTCGGGCAGATAGGCACCACCGGCGAGTGCGGCGAGCAGCCGCTGTGTGAGGTCGCCACTCACCTGCGAGGGGACGAACTTGTCGGCCGCGAAGCGCTTCCGGGCGGCCTTGAGCACGTTCTCGGAGAAGCCGTTGTACGTGTACCAGAAGGTGAGGTGACCGGGGTTCGCGGTCATCGGGCTTGAACATCCGCCGGCTCCGAACGCGGCGGCGCCGAGAGCGGTCGCGCCTGCCAGGAGCCTTCGTCGAGTCAGCGTCATTGAGGACCCTTCCAAGGCCCGTGAACGTTCCCGTGAACGTTCACGAATTGCCGGGAAGTCTCTGGCGGACCACGCCGATGTGTCAAGAGGTGTCACGTACGGCGCACCTCCGGCGCGTTCACAGCACCCCTCACAGCACCGCTCACAGCACCTCGCGGCACCTCACGGCACCGCTCCGGCACCGTCAGCCGGACTCGCGCAGGCTCAGTTCCGCGCGAACGACCAGTTCGTCGGGGGCGAGCGGGTCGCTGCCCGTCAGCAGCCGGGCGGCCTGTTCGACTGCGAGCGCGCCGAGCCCCCGGGTGTCCAGTGCCACGGTCGAGAGCGGCGGTTCGACGAGCGCGCCGAGCCGCAGGCCGTCGAAGCCGATCACGGCGAGGTCCCGGGGGACCTGCCGGCCGAGGCGGCGCGCTGCGCGCAGCGCGCCGATGGCGATGATGTCGTTGAAGGTGAAGACGGCGGTCACATCGGGGTGTTCGGCGAGGAGCGCCTCCAGCGCGCTCTTGCCGCCCTCGACGCTCTGGTCCGCGCGGCGTACCGGCCCCGCGTCGAGGCCGCAGGCCACCATCGCGGCCGCGAACCAGGTGTGCCGGACGCTCGGTTCGGCCCGGCCCGCGTGGTCGAGCATGCCGATACGGCGGTGGCCCGTCCCGACCAGGTGGGTGATCGCCGCCTTGACGCCGTCCGCGCCGTCGATCCGGATCGAGCTGAACCGGTCGGTGCGGCGCTCACGGTCGATGAGGACGACCGGGACACCTCGGGTCAGCTTCTCGATCTCGTCCTCGGGCCGGCTGAAGTACCCGACGACGGCGTCCACCTGGGAAGCGATCACCTGGAGAGTGCCGCGTTCCTCCTCGGCGCTGTCGGCGGTGTCGTACACGAGGACATGCCAGCCCCGGGCCCGCGCGGCTTCCAGCGCTGCGGCGGCGACCTCGGTGAAGAACGGGTTGAGCAGGTCGGGGATGACCAGCCCGACGCTGATGGTGTCCTGTCTGACCAGGCCCCGGGCGAACCGGCTCGGGCGGTAGCCCAGCGCGAGCGCGGCGTCGAGCACCCGCTGTTTGGTGGAGCCGTGGATCTCGCCCTTGTCGTTCAGGGCCCGTGACACGGTCTGCCGGGACACCCCGGCGGACCGGGCGACATCGTGGATCGTCACCCTGCGGGATTCGGTCCCCGACGGCGCCATCGCTCACCTCCGCGCATCCGACGACACCGGCGTGTCGACAGGGACCCGAGTATGCCCCGGCGGTGCCGAGTCGCACGACCGACGTATTGACAGGGCCATAGGTCCGACGTTTCTATGAGGCACGCCACTGTTTGAATTCGTTTGCTTACGTTCGACTGTGTTGGTCCATGATCTCTCCTCCCCACGGAGCCTCTCGTGCATCTGCCCAGCACCCGCCCGCCGTTGCGGAAACTCCTGCTCACCCTGGCCGTGGTCCTGTCGCTGACGGCACCGGCACCGGCGGTGTTCGCGGCCGAGGCCGAGACATCCGCCGCCGAGAGGTCCGCCGCCGGGACGTCTCGCGCCGAAACAATCATCGACGTCACGGCTTTCGGCGCCGACCGGACGGGCAAGCGGGACAGCGCCGACGCGGTGGCGAAGGCCATGAGGCAGGCCAAGAAGGCCAAGGGCCCGGTCCGCGTCCTGTTCCCGCGCGGCACCTATCAGCTCTACCCGGAGCGGGCCGAGAGCCGCGAGCTGTACGTCTCCAACACCGTTGGCGCCGACCAGACTTACCGGGACAAACGGATCGGCATCCTGGTCGAGGACATGCGCGACGTCACGATCGACGGCGGCGGCTCCCACCTGCAGTTCCACGGGCTGATGACCACCTTCGCGGTGATCCGCTCGCGCGACGTCGTCGTCAAGAACTTCAGTTACGACGTCACCGCCCCGAAGGTCGTCGATGTCACCGTCAGCGAGTCCGGGGTGTCCGACGGCCGGGCCTACCGCGTGCTGACCGTCCCCCGGGGCAACGGCTTCTCGGTCGCACAGAACGAGGTGACCTGGCTGGGCGAGAGGAGCCCGGCCACCGGGGAGCCGTACTGGTCGGGCGTCAACGGCATGAAGTACACCCAGCTCCACGACCCGGCGGCGCAACGCAGTTGGCGCGGCGACAACCCCCTGTTCTCCGACGTGGCGTCGATGAAGGACCTCGGCGGCAACAAGCTGCGCGTCGACTACACCACCGCGACCGCCCCCACCGACCGCGGCCTCGTCTACCAGATGCGCGAGACCACCCGGGACACCCCCTCCGTACTGTTCTGGGAATCGCGGGACGTCACGGTCCGCGGACTCGAAGCCCGCTATCTGCACGGCTTCGGCTTCGTCGGCCAGTTCAGCGAGAACATCACCGTCGAGGGCAACACGTTCCGCACCGATCCCGCGTCCGGGCGCAGTACGGCGGCGTTCGCCGACTTCATCCAGATGTCCGGCGTCAAGGGCGAGGTGAAGGTCACCGACAACATCTTCGACGGCGCGCACGACGACGCGATCAACATCCACGGCACCTATCTGGAGGTCACCGGCAGGCCCGCCGACCAGAAGGTGCTCACCCTCGCGTACAAGCACCCCGAGACGGCCGGCTTCCCGCAGTTCTACCCCGGTGACGAGGTGGAGATCGTGGACAAGGAGACCATGGCGCCGGTGCCCGGCCCGACGGCCAGGGTCGTGTCCGTCGACGGCCCCTCCGGCCGGGACCACGACAAGCCTCTGACCACCATGACGGTCGCCTTCGACCGCGCGATCCCCAGCTCCGTCACCGCGGGGAACTTCGTGGTGGAGAACACCACCTACACGCCGACCGTGACCGTCACCGGCAACACCTTCCGCAACATCCCCACCCGCGGCATCCTCGTCACCACACGCAAGCCCGTGGTCATCAAGGACAACGTCTTCGACGGCATGACGATGGCCAGCGTCTTCATCTCCTCCGACGCCTACCAGTGGTACGAGTCGGGGCCGGTCAAGGATGTCCTGATCAGCCGCAACACCTTCCTGCGGCCGGCCTCCCCGGTGATTCTCGTGGAGCCCACGAACCAGGTCGTCGACCCGGCGGAGCCCGTGCACCACGGCATCCGGATCCAGGACAACGACTTCCGGACCGGAGACGTACGGCTGCTCGACGCGAAGAGCGTCAGCGGCATCTCGTTCGAACGGAACAAGGTCTCCCGCCTGGACCGCCGCACCGCCTTCGCCGCCGAGACGACGAACGCCTGCCCCGCCCCGGGCGCCACCACCGAGGTGCGGGCCGTCGCGAAAGCCTCGCCGTACACCACCTCGCTGTTCGCCTACCGGGGTTCGTCCGGCGCCCTGATCGAGGACAACCGCTTCGACAACGGACTGAATCTGCGCGCCGACCTGACCGCCACCGACGAGGCCCAGGTCAGCAGCGACGAGGTGGTCAAGGGCGCCGACAACGTCCTGCCGCTGCTCGGCGCGACACGCTGGACCAGCGGCGATACCTCGGTCGCCACCGTCGACCGGAACGGCCGGGTCACCGCGAAGGCACCGGGCAGGACCACCATCACGCCCACGACGAGCAGTCGGCTCGGGGCCGTATCGGGTGTGCCCGTCACGATCAGGGTCGGCGCGGCGCCCTCCTCGCCCGGCTGCGCGTAGGACCCGGCCGGCCGTCTCGCCCACGGATCACCGGCCGGCTGTCTCAGGCTGTCTCACCATGCGGATCATGCGCCCGCCGGCTCCCGGCGGGCGCATCCGAGATCTGATGAACCGTCCGATTTAGTTTGTTTGACCCCTGGGAAAGCGTGTGCGAATCTTGCGCCGTGTTCCGCTCTCTGCACCTCGTCATCCGCGCGCACGTGGATCTTCTCCGCGTCGCGAGCGCGCTCTGTAGCCCCTCCGCCGTCTGAGCGGTTCTGCGGGCCCCTCCGCCGTACCCGGCCACGAGGGCCGTCTTGTGCAGCCGGAACCATTTCCTCCACCGTGGACGTGCCGGCCACCCTTGTCCGCCCGTAACCGGGCCACGGGCAAGGGGCTTTTCTCTCCCCCGTACCACCATGCGAGACGCGTGTGTCGAAGCACACATCTCACCTTGCCGAATCGAGTCAGCATGTCCCTCCCGTCACCCGGCGCCGCCTCGGCGCGGAGCACCGACACCGCAGCGGCCGCCTGGGAAGCCTGGCGCGCGCGGCGGATCGCCTCCGTGACGGCGCCCACCGGAAACCTGGCGCTGGTCGAAACCAGATGGCTGCCTTCCGGTACGACCTCGGCCCCGGACGTCGAGGCCGAGCAGCGGACCGCTCCCCCGGGCGTGCGCGTCACCTCGCTGGAGCGGGCCGACATCCTCACCGGTGAGCCGGAGTTCGGCCTCCGGTTCTGGGACGCCGAGTCCCCGGCCATCCGGCGCTTCTCGCACATCGAGACGTTCGACCACGACCCGCGGTGGATCCTCCGCGCGACCTTCACCCCCGTCGCCGACGACCGCCGGATCCCGTTCGAGTACATCCGCGACAACGGCGGCAGCCGGGGGCTGATCGTGCCCGGCGACATCACCCTCACGCTCGACGGCACCGACTACACCCTCGCGGCGTTCGACGACGACGGAACGCTGCTCCTCGTCTTCGGCGACCCGACGAACGGTGTCGGTACGTACGGCTCCGGCCGCTTCCTCTTCGTGGAGCGCGACCCCGGCAGTACGGCCGTCACCCTCGACTTCAACCGCGCCTTCGTCCCGCCGTGCGGCTTCTCCGCCCAGTACAACTGCCCGCTCCCCCCGCCGCAGAACCGGCTCCACCTGCCCGTCCTCGCGGGCGAGAAGCTGCCCGTCTTCGTCGACGGCCACTCGGTCGACGGCCACCCCTCAGGAGTATCGAAGTGAAAAGAACAGCCACTCCCCTCGCCGGCGGCGTCCTGGTGGTCGCTCTCTCCGTCGCCCTCACCGCCTGCGGCGGCGGCACGTCGAATCAGAAGAGCGGGTCGTCCGGTTCCTTCGACGCGGACGCCACGGTCGGCATCGGCTCCCTCTACGAACCGCAGAACCTGGACAACACGGGCGGCGGCGGCCAGGGCGTGACCGAGGCCCTCAACGGCAATGTCTACGAAGGTCTCTTCAAGCTCACCGACAAGGGCAAGGTCGAGAAGCTGCTCGCCGAGAGCTACACCGTCTCGCCGGACGGCCTCACCTACACGTTCAAGCTCCGGGACGGAGTGAAGTTCCACTCGGGCCGGGCGCTCGACTCCGCCGATGTGAAGTACAGCATCGAGAAGGTGACGGGAGAGGCGTCGCAGTCGGCGCGCAAGAGCAGTCTCGAAGCCGTCAAGAGCATCGCCACCCCGGACCCGCGCACCGTCGAGGTGACGCTGAAGACGAAGTCCATCTCGTTCGTCTACAACCTCAGCTACGTCTGGATCATCGACGCCGAGGCCAAGAATCTGAAGACGTCCGAGGACGGCACCGGGCCGTACAAGCTGGACCGCTGGAACCGTGGCTCCGCGCTGAGCCTCGATCGGTACGCCGGCTACTGGGGCGAGGCCGCGAAGAACAAGAAGGTCGTCTTCCACTACTACAAGGACGCGACCGCCCTCAACAACGCGCTGCTCACCAACGCCGTGGACGTGGTGACGAGCGAGCAGAGCCCGGACGCGCTGGACCAGTTCAAGAGCAACCCCGCGTACAAGGTCAACAGCGGCAACTCGACCACCAAGCTGCTGCTCGCCTTCAACGACCGGGTCAAGCCGTTCAACGACGTGAAGGTCCGCAAGGCCGTCAGCTCGGCGATCGACAACAAGAAGCTGCTGGAGTCGGTCTGGGGCGGCTACGGCAAGCTCATCGGCTCGATGGTCCCGCCGACCGACCCCTGGTACGAGGACCTGACGGGCGTCAATCCGTACGACCCCGCCCTCGCCAAGAAGCAACTGGCCGAGGCCGGTTACCCCAAGGGCTTCGACCTCACGATCGACACCCCGAACTACGACCCGCACCCGACCGCCGCGACGTTCATCAAGTCGCAGCTCGCGAAGGTCGGGATCACGGTCAAGATCAACGTCATCACGCCGGACGAGTGGTACACGAAGGTCTACCAGAACCACGATTTCAGCGCGACGCTCCAGGAGCACGTGAACGACCGGGACATCGTCTGGTACGGCAACCCCGACTTCTACTGGGGCTACGACAACAAGCAGGTCACCCAGTGGGTCGAGCAGGCCGAGCAGTCGGACACGACAGCCCAGCAGACGGCGCTGCTGAAGAAGGTCAACCAGCAGATCGCGCAGGACGCGGCCAGTGACTGGCTGTACCTCTACCCGCAGATCGTCGTCGCCTCCTCGAAACTCTCCGGCTATCCGCTCAACGGCCTGAACTCCCAGTTCTACGCCTACGACATCAAGAAGAGCTGAAAGAGCCGACGTGAGCGGCCGGGCGGGACGGAACGACGCGGAACGGAACTGACGGACCCATGACCCTGTACGTACTGAGGCGGCTGGCCTTCCTGGCAGCCTCCCTCCTGCTGGCCAGCGTGGTGCTGTTCCTGCTGCTGCGGCTGCTTCCGGGCGATCCCGCCAACGCGCTGACGTCGGTCGGCGCGAGCCCGGAGCAACTGGCGGCGGCCCGCCAGGAGATCGGGTCCGACCGGCCGCTGCCCGAGCAGTTCGTGACCTGGCTGCACAGCCTGGCCACCTTCGACCTGGGCAACTCCTTCGTCAGCACCCTGCCGGTCGGACCGGAGATCGCCACCCGGATCGAGGTGACGGGCCCGCTCACGCTCCTCGCGTTCGGGCTGGCGCTGATCATCGCGCTCCCGGTCGGGTTCCTGGCCGCCCACCGGGCGAACACCTGGTACGGACTGATCCTGAACGGGGTCTCCCAACTCGGCATCGCCGTACCGGTGTTCTGGGTGGGAATGATCCTGATCACCGTGTTCTCGCTCCATCTGGGGGTGCTGCCGGCGGGCGGTTTCCCGCAGGACGGCTGGGCCGATCCCGTGGAGGCGCTGCGGTCGCTGGCCCTGCCGGTCATCACCGTCGCGGTGGTGATGTCGGCGTCCCTCATCCGGTACGTACGGTCCGCGAGTCTGGACGTCCTGGGGAGCGACTACCTCCGTACGGCACGGGCCCTCGGTTCCTCGTTCGGCGAGGCGATATGGCGGCACGGGCTGCGCAACGGAGCGGTCCCCGTCGTCGCCGTACTCGGCATCGAACTCGCCTCCACCCTGCTCGGCGCGGTGGTCGTCGAGACCGTCTTCGCCCTGCCGGGGCTGGGCAGCATGCTCTCCCAGGCGGTGGCCCAGCACGACTACCCGACGATCCAGGGCGTGCTGTTCGTGACCACGCTCGCGGTGCTGATCATCGGGTTCCTGGCCGATCTCGCGCAGCGCCTCATCGATCCGCGGCTGCGTTCCACACTGAGCGGGGGCAAGCCATGACCGGCACCACTTTCGCGGCCAAGACCGGCCGCACGTCCACACGCCGCCGCTCCACCATCCTGATCGCCGGCTGTGTGCCGGCCGGGCTGATCGCGGCGCTCGCCCTGATCTCGTTCTTCTGGCTGCCGTACCCCCTGGACGACACCTCGGGAGACCGGCTGGCCGCGCCCGGTCCGTCGCATCTGCTCGGCACCGACAAGCTGGGGCGCGATCTGCTCTCCCAGGTGATGATCGGCGCGCGGATCGCCCTGGAGTCGGGCGCCGGGGCGGTGGCGATCGGCGGGGTGCTCGGGGTGGCCACCGGGCTGGCGGCCGGTTTCGCCACCCGCTGGGTGGACGACACCTTCTCGGCGTTCCTCGATGTGCTGATCGCCTTTCCCACCCTGCTGCTGGCCATGCTCGTGGTGGCCGCCCAGTCGGCGTCGCTCGGTTCGGCGATCGTCGCGATCGGTCTCGCCATGACGGCCGTCGTGGCGCGGCTGACCCGCATCCTGGTCAAACGGGTGCTCGCGGAGGACTACATCACCGCCGCGCGGACGTCCGGCACGTCCTGGCCACGGGTGATCACCGGCCATGTGCTGCCGAACATCTGGCCCACCCTGGTCGTCAATCTGGCGCTCCAGTTCGGTCTCGCGGTGCTCGCGGAGGCGAGCCTGTCGTTCCTCGGGCTGGGTGCCCCGCCGCCGAACGCCTCGTGGGGCCGCATGCTCCAGGAGGCCCAGGCGACGGTGTCGACCGCACCGTACGGGGCCATCGCGACGGGGGTGCTGCTGGTCGCCCTCGTCGTCGGGGTCAATCTGATCGCGGACGGACTGCGCGACACCCTGGACCCGACCCGCCGGAGGAGCTCATGAGCCTGCTGGACGTCACCGGCCTCACCATCGTCACGGACAGTGGCCGGGCCCTCGTCTCGGATCTCTCGTTCAGCGTCGAACAGGGCGGCCGTCTCGGGCTGATCGGCGAGTCGGGCTCCGGGAAGTCGCTGACCGCCCTCGCCGTCATGGGCCTGCTGCCGCCGGGGCTCACCGCGTCCGGGAGTGTGGTGCTGGACGCGCCGGGACTCGACCGGACCGAGGTGGTGGGCGCGGCCGAGTCCCGGATGCGTCCGCTGCGCGGCCGGGGCGTGGGTGTGGTGTTCCAGGAACCCCTCACCGCGCTCGATCCGCTGATGCGCGTCGGCCGGCAGATCGCCGAACCGCTGCGGCGCCGCAGGGGCTTGCGCGGCACGGAGCTGCGGCGCGCCGTCGCCGCCGCCCTCGACCGGGTCCAACTGCCGGATCCGGACCGGATCGCCCGTGCCTTCCCGCACGAGATCTCCGGCGGCCAGCGCCAGCGGGTGGCCCTCGCCATGGCCCTGGCCGCCGAACCCGCCCTGCTGATCGCGGACGAGCCGACGACCGCGCTCGATGTGACCGTCCAGGCCGAAGTGCTGCGGCTGCTGGGCGAGTTGATCGCGGAACAGGACATGGCCCTGCTGTTCGTGAGCCACGACCTGGCCGTCGTCTCCGGCATCACCGACGAACTGGTCGTGCTCAAGGACGGCGAGGCGGTGGAGTCGGGGCCCACCGCCGGCATCCTGCACACACCCCAGGAGCCGTACACCCGGGGCCTGGTGGCGAGCGCCCGTACCTTCGAGAACGCACTGGAACGGATCACGCGATGAGTTCACCGGTCCTCGCCGCACGGGACGCGGGTTTCGCGTACCGGGGCGCCGCCCCCGTACTGCACGGCGTCACGCTGGAGATCGCCGCCGGCCGCAGTGTCGCCCTCGTGGGCGAGTCCGGGGCGGGCAAGACGACCCTCCTGCGGCTGCTTCTCGGTCTCACCCGGCCGACCAGCGGCGAGGTGCTCTTCGACGGACAGCCGCTCAACGTACGCAACCGGGCGCAGCTGCGCGGCTTCCGGCGCAGTGTGCAGAGCGTCTTCCAGGATCCGTACTCCTCGCTGGACCCCCGGCAGCGGGTGCGCCGGATCGTCTCCGAGCCGCTGCGCTCGCTGGGGCTCGCGGGTCCTGACACGGACGACCGGGTCGCGGCGGCGCTGGAGGGCGTGGGGCTGCCGGCGGATGCCGGGGACCGCTATCCGCACGAGTTCTCCGGGGGCCAGCGGCAGCGCGTCGCCCTCGCGCGGGCGACGGTCTGCGACCCGCGCGTGCTGCTGGCGGACGAACCGGTCAGCGCCCTCGACGTCACCACGCGCGTACGGATCGTCGATCTTCTCGGCGAACTGAAGGAGTCGAGGGGCCTGACCATCGCCATGGTCTCCCACGACCTGTCGGTGGTGGCGGCGCTCTGCGAGCACACGGCGGTGCTGGAGAACGGCCGGGTCGTGGAACAGGGCGACACCCGCGCGGTGCTGGGCGCGCCGTCCCACCCGTACACCGCGCGGCTGATCGCGAGTGTGCCGCGGCTGCCGACGGCGCCGCTCCTCGACAAGCACGGCGCCGAGGGCTGAGGGACCCGAACGGGCCTCTCAGGTAAGGGAGTTGGGGTCAGCCGACCGGTGCCGCCAGGCGGAATCCCACACCGATCGCCGCCAAGTCCCGCTCGTAGGCCCCGTGTCGACGGGCGCACCGGGCCAGATCCCGGTCGTGGCGGAACGCGCCGCCCCGGGTGATGTGCGGGTCGAAGGCCCAGTCCTCGACGCCCGGCACCTCCGCCGGGGCGCCCGGGTAGGGGGCGTAGAGGGTGGAGGTCCACTCGTCGGCGTTGCCCGCCATGTCCAGCGTCCCGAAGGGGCCGGCCCCCTCGGGGAACGAGCCGACCGGCATCGTCGTACCGACGCCGAGGTCCACCATGTTGGCCAGACCGGTGCGGTACTCGTCCCCCCACGGGAACTCCCTGCCGTCGTCGCCACGCGCGGCGCGCTCCCACTCGTCCTCCGTGGGAAGCCGCACGTCGAGGCCGCCGAGCCGTTGGCCCAGCCACCGGCAGTAGGCCGTTGCCGCCTCCCAGGTGACGCCGGTAACCGGGTGGTCCGCCGGTGCGTCCGGGACCGGTCCGCCGGAGGCCGCGGCGAAGAGCGCCCACCGGCCGACGGTGACCTGGGTGCGGGCGATCCGGAATGCCGGGACGTGGATCTCGGCGCGCGGCGCCTCCTTCAGATACCACTCCACCGGCACCCCGGTGTCGGCGTAGCGGTGCGCCACCCGGTCCACCTCGTCAAGAGGCGTACCGCGGCGCAGTGTTCCGGCCGGTACGTCGACCCAGTCCACCTGTTCCGCGTGTTGCGCCTGTTCCGCCTGTTCCACGTGTTCCACCTGCAACGCCCCCGCCTCGGTCCGGTCGAATGACGCTCATACTCGCCCCGATGTACGGGGCGGGCATCGGCCGATCGACCTAGCTCGACGGCGACCTTGGAACCAGGCCCTCGGACTACTTCCCCGTCGGCCGGTCAGTGGGCGGCGAGGAGTTCGAGCGTGTCGATCAACCGGTTCGAGAAACCCCACTCGTTGTCGTACCAGGCGACCACCTTGACGTGGCGGCCGTCGACCCGGGTGAGGGCCGAGTCGAAGATCGCCGAGGCCGGGTTGCCGGTGATGTCCGACGACACGAGAGCGTCCTCCGAGTATTCGAGGATCCCGGCGAGCGGCCCTTCGGCCGCGGCGCGGTACGCCGCCAGTACGTCGTCGCGCGACACGTCGCGGGCGACGGTCGTGTTGAGTTCGACGATCGAGCCCACCGGCACCGGTACGCGGATCGAGTCGCCCGACAGCTTGCCGTCGAGGTTCGGCAGGACGAGGCCGATCGCCTTGGCGGCGCCGGTCGTGGTCGGCACGATGTTGACGGCGGCGGCGCGGGCGCGGCGGGCGTCGCGGTGGGGTGCGTCCTGGAGGTTCTGCTCCTGGGTGTAGGCGTGCACCGTGGTCATGAAGCCGTGCTCGATGCCGGCGAGGTCGTCGAGCACCTTGGCCAGTGGCGCGAGGGCGTTGGTCGTGCACGAGGCGTTCGAGACGATCGTGTGCGTGGCCGGGTCGTACGCCTCGGTGTTGACCCCGTACGCGACCGTGGCGTCGGCGCCGGCCGACGGCGCGCTGACGAGCACCTTCTTGGCGCCCGCGGTGAGGTGGGCGCGGGCGGCCTCGGCGGAGGTGAAGCGGCCTGTCGCCTCCAGCACGATGTCGACGCCGAGTTCGGCCCACGGCAGCCGCGCCGGTTCGCGCTCGGCGAGCACGGCGATACGGCGCCCGTCCACGACGAGGGCGTCCTTGTCGGCGGTGACCGGGCGGCCGAGCCGACCGGCGGTCGTGTCGAAGGCGAGCAGTCGCGCGAGGGCGGCGGGCTCAGTGAGGTCGTTGACGGCGACGACCTCCAGATCGGTGTCGCGTTCGAGCAGGACGCGCAGCGCGTTGCGTCCGATGCGGCCGAATCCGTTGATGGCGATGCGAGTCATGAGTGATGTCCTTTCGGGTCCCCACCAGGCTCGCGCGTGGCATCAGCCGATGACGACGGCGTGAACGCCATGGTTCGAAAGGATCGCGCCAACCGGCGGCTCACCGCAGGCTACTCGCCCTGGGCGAAGGTCCGCCGGTAGGCGCTCGGCGTGGTGCCGAGAGTGGCCTGGAAGTGCAGCCGCAGATTCGTCCCCGTGCCGAGTCCGACGTCGGTGGCGATCTGCTCGATACTCAGCTCCGAACGCTCCAGCAACTCCCGGGCCGCGTCGACGCGGGCGCGCATGACCCACTGCATCGGCGTGTACCCGGTGTCCTCGACGAAGCGCCGCGAGAACGTGCGCGGCGACACGGCCGCGTGCCGGGCGAGCGCCGTGAGCGTGAGGGGCTCGCCGAGCCGGCGCAGCGCCCATTCGCGGGTGGCGGCGAAGCGCTCGCCGAGCGGCTCGGGCACCCGGCGCGGTACGTACTGCGCCTGGCCGCCGCTGCGGTACGGGGCCGCGACCAGGCGCCGGGCCGCGTGGTTGGAGGCGGCCACCCCGAGATCGGCGCGCAGGACATGCAGGCACAGGTCGATGCCCGAGGCGGCCCCGGCCGACGTCAGCACGCTGCCCTCGTCCACGAACAGCACGTTCTCGTCGACGCGGACGAGCGGATGCTTCGCCGCGAGCGCCCGCGTGTAGTGCCAGTGCGTCGTGGCGCGCCTGCCGTCGAGCAGGCCCGTGGCGGCGAGCGCGAACGCCCCCGTGGAGATGGCGGCGAGCCGCGCGCCCCGCTCATGGGCGGCGATCAGCGCGTCGATGATCTCCTGCCGCGGGTCCTCGCGGTCCGGGAACCGGTAGCCGGGGATGAAGACGATGTCGGCCCACGCGAGCGCGTCGAGCCCATGGGCGACGTGGTATGACAGCCCGTCCCCACCGGCCACCAGACCGGGCGCGGCGCCGCACACCCGCACCTCGTACGGCATGCTCTCGCGGGTCGAGAACACCTGCGCGGGAATCCCGACATCGAGCGGCTTCGCCCCTTCCAGGACAAGGACGGCGACGCGATCGGGGCGGGGGGCCGGCATGGGGCACAGACTACGGCCGGGTCAGCCCAGGAAGCTGAGCCGTACCTTCCGGTCCGGGTTGTCGGTGTTCGTGTCGACCAGGCAGACCGACTGCCAGGTGCCCAGTTCCAGGCGGCCGGCGATCACCGGGAGGGTCGCGTGGGGTGGGACCAGGGCCGGGAGGACGTGGTCGCGGCCGTGGC
The DNA here is from genome assembly GCF_042670825.1 of Streptomyces sp. NPDC057137. NCBI lineage: Bacteria > Bacillati > Actinomycetota > Actinomycetes > Kitasatosporales > Streptomycetaceae > Streptomyces > Streptomyces sp. NPDC057137. Next base: position 79,260 of record NZ_JBHUUW010000027.1, read on the forward strand.
CCGGGGAGCCGTGGCGGTGCTGCCAGCGGTTGTCCGGCGGGAGAAGGGTGTGCAGCGCGGCGAGCAGGTCGTCGTCGCTGCCGGCGCCCGTCTCGATGACGGCCACGCCGGCCGTCGCGTGCGGGACGAAGACGTTGAGGAGGCCGTCCCGGCCGGCCGCCGTCTCGCGGAGGAACCGCTCGCACACGTGCGTCAGGTCCGTCACGGTCTCGTCGGTGCCGGTGGCGATGTTCACGATCCTGGTGGTGAAGGCGTCGGGCATGGGTCCATCCTGCCGTCCCCCGGGCGTGTGCGCGTGCGGGATGATCCGGGTGCCCCCGGCTGTTGGTAGAAGCGTGAACGACTTCGGGGCGGTACGGGACATGGACGTCGTGGTCATCGGCGCGGGGCAGGCCGGGCTGTCGAGCGCCTATCATCTGCGGCGCTCCGGGCTGGTGCCCGACCGGGACTTCGTCACGCTCGACCATTCCCCGCGGCCGGGTGGCGCCTGGCAGTTCCGGTGGCCCTCGCTCACGTACGAGAAGATCCACGGGATGTACGCGCTGCCCGGCATGCACCTGACCGGCGCCGACGGATCGCGGCCGTCGTCGGAGGTGATCGGGGAGTACTTCACGGCGTACGAGGAGCGGTTCGACCTGCGCGTGCACCGGCCAGTGGACGTGGCGGCCGTGCGGGAGGGCCAGGGCGGGCTGCTGCGGGTCGAGACCTCGGAGGGTGTCTGGTCGGCGCGGGCGCTGATCAATGCCACGGGCACCTGGGACCGGCCCTTCTGGCCGCGCTATCCGGGGCAGGAGACTTTCCAGGGCCGCCAGTTGCATACGGCCGGCTACCCCGGGCCGGGCGAGTTCGCCGGGCTGCGGGTGGTCGTCGTCGGTGGCGGGGCCTCCGGGACGCAGCATCTGATGGAGATCGCGGACGTGGCCGCCGGGACGACATGGGTCACACGCAGGCCGCCCGTCTTCCGGGAGGGACCGTTCGGCGAGGAGCAGGGGCGGGCCGCCGTCGCGCTGGTGGACGAGCGGGTACGGGCCGGGCTGCCGCCCCGGAGCGTGGTGTCGGTGACCGGCCTGCCGGTGAACGAGGCGATCACACGGGCGCGTGAGCGGGGTGTGCTCGACCGGCTGCCGATGTTCGACCGGATCACCCCGTCCGGTGTGGCCTGGGACGACGGGCGTCGCGTCGACGCCGATGTGATCCTCTGGGCCACCGGCTTCCGCCCGGCGATCGACCATCTGGCGCCGCTGCGGCTGCGCGAGCCGGGTGGTGGTGTCCGGGTCGAGGACACGCGCGCCGTACGGGACGAGCGCGTCCATCTCGTCGGGTACGGGCCTTCGGCCTCCACGATCGGCGCCAACCGGGCGGGGCGCGCCGCCGTACGCGAGATCCGGGCACTGCTGGAGCGGGAGCCGGTCCTCGTCTGAGGGCGCGCGCCTCGTGCCGCGTGCCTCGTCCGAGGCTTCGTCCGCGCCGCGCGCTCAGTCTGTCGCCGCGCTTCTGTTCGCGTTGAACTCCTCGACGTTTCCCCGGTGTTCCTCGTAGTCGGCGGTGAAGCGGGTGTCCCCCGGCGCCACCGTCACGAAGTACAGCCAGTCGCCCCGCGTCGGATTGATCGCGGCGTTCATCGCCTCCTCCCCCGGATTGCCGATCGGCGTGGGCGGCAGGCCCCTGAACTCGTAGGTGTTGTAGGGGCTCGCGGTCCTGGTGTCGGAGTGCGTGGTGTCCAGCGTGCTGCGGTTCAGGGCGTAGTTGAGGGTCGAGTCCATCTGGAGCGGCATGTCCCGGGCCAGTCGGTTGTGCACGACGCGCGCCACCCGGCCCATGTCGGCGGCCGTGTCGGCCTCGGCCTGCACGATGCTGGCGATCGTCACGGTCTGATAGACGCTCACACCGTTGCGCCGCGCGCCTTCGGTGATGCGGTCGGCTCCGAAGCGCTGCCGGGCGGTGTCGACCATGTAGCCGAGCAGACCGGACGGGGTCGCGCCGGCCTCGACCGGATAGGTGGCCGGGAACAGATATCCCTCCGGGTTGCGCCGGGCGGCGGAGGGGAGTTCGAGCCGGGTTCCGGTCGCCGCCTTGGCGGTGGTGCCGGGCGGGACGCCGAGGATCTTGTCGACGGAGGCGTACACCTGGGTGGCCCGTCGCCCCTCGGGGACGAGCAGCGACACCGTCTTCTTCTTCTCGCCGTCGGGTGATTCCCCGGTACGCAGCAGCGGCACGAGCACGGCCACCGCGACGGCGACCACCACCGCCGTCACGATCAGGACCAGTCGGCCACGGCGGGTCAGTCGGGGCCTGCGTCCGGAGGTCGGGCGCGGGGGCTCGTTCGTCATGCGGGCACGCTAACCCGGACAAAGCACGGATTCCGGCACCCCGCACAGGGCGAAGCCGAGCGGCACCGGCGACGCGAACACACGAACGTGGGAGCGGGTGTTCGCTGGAACGTGTGATCGCAACGGGAATCCGGGCCCAACTCCCCTGCGACAACAGATGCTTACGGTGCGCAAGCGACGGGCTGCAGACCGCGACTGCGCTGTCCCGGTTACGCATCTTCACAAGGAGAACGCACCACCATGAACGTGATCACGAACCTGCTCGCCGGCCTTGTCCACTTCGTCGGCTGGCTCGTCTGACATACCCCCACAACCGGCGCCGTCGCTTCCCGTCCCAGGGAGCGGCGGCGCTGCCGCGTGTCAGGCGCTGCCGTGGTGCGTCAGGCGGCGCCCACGCGCTCGTCCTGTGCGGGCAGGGGCGCCGGTGTGCCGTCCCTGCGGATGAGCGCCGCGTACCTGCCGTCGCGGTCGATCAGCTCATCGTGTGTGCCGCGCTCGGCTATTCGGCCCGCGTCGAGGACGACGATCTGGTCGGCGTCCCGCACCGTCGAGAGCCGGTGCGCGATGGTGATGGTCGTACGCCCCTCGGAGAGGGCGTCGATGGCCTGCTGGACCGCGTGTTCGGTCCGGGTGTCGAGCGCGCTGGTCGCCTCGTCGAGCACGAGGACCGGTGGGTCACGCAGGATGGTGCGGGCGATCGCGAGGCGCTGTTTCTCGCCACCGGAGAACCGGTATCCGCGTTCGCCGACCAGCGTGTCGTACCCGTCGGGCAGAGCGGCGATGTGGTCGTGGATCTGCGCCGCCCTGGCCGCCGTCTCGATCTCCTCGTCCGTCGCCTCCGGCTTCGCGAAGCGGAGGTTGTCGGCGACGGAGGCGTGGAAGAGATACGTCTCCTGGGACACGACGCCCACCGCGCGGGCGAGGGTGTCGAAGGACAGGTCGCGTACGTCGACCCCGTCGAGCAGGACCCGGCCGCCCGTCACGTCGTACAGCCGCGGCACCAGATAGCTGAGGGTCGACTTGCCCGATCCGGTGGGACCGACGACGGCGAGGCTGCCGCCCGCCGGAACGGTCACGTCCACACCGTGGAGGGTGTTGCCGTCCTTCTTGTCGTAGCTGAAGTCGACGCTGTCGAAGCGCACTTCGCCCCGGACCTTGTCGAGCGCGACCGGGCTCTCGGGTTCGGTGATGTCGACGGGCAGGTCGAGATACTCGAAGATGCGCTGGAAGAGCGCGAGCGACGTCTGCATCTGCACGCCGGTGGCGAGCAGACTCACGGCCGGGCGGAAGAGGCCCTGCTGGAGGGAGACGAAGGCGACGAGCGTGCCGATGGAGACGACCGTGCCACCGCCCTGGAGGACGAAGCCGGCCGCCCAGTAGATGACGGCGGGCATCGCGGCCATGACGATGCCGATGACGGACATCCGCCACCGCCCGGCCATGTTCGACCGCACTTCCAGGTCGACGAGTCGCTCGGACTCCTCGGAGAACGACTTGGTGAGTGAGTCGGCGCGCCCCATCGTGCGGCCGAGGAGGATGCCGCTCACCGACAGGGACTCCGTGACCGTGGCGGCCATCGTGGCCATCTGTTTCTGCCGTTGGAGGGTGATCCGTTTGCGCTCACGGCCGACGCGGCGGCTGATCCACACGAACACCGGCAGCAGGAGCAGCGAGACGACGGTCAGCCGCCAGTCCAGCGCGAGCATCGCGACGACGGTGGCGATGACGGCGGTGAGGTTGGAGACGAGCGAGGTGGCGGTGGAGGTGACCGTCGCCTGCATGCCGCCGATGTCATTGGCGATCCGGGACTGGACCTCGCCGGTGCGGGTGCGGGTGAAGAAGGCGAGCGGCATGCGTTGCAGCTGCGCGTAGACCGCTGTCCGCAGGTCGTGCATCACGCGCTGGCCGACCGTCGTGGAGATGAGGGTCTGGACGACGCCGAAGACACCGCTGAGGACGGCGGTGAGGATCATGCCGAGGGCGAGCAGGCTGAGCAGCCCGGTGCGGCCCTGCGGGATCGCGGTGTCGAGGATCTCGCGCAGCATGAAGGGCGAGGCGACGGCCACCAGGGACGAGGCACCGACGAGCAGGCCGACGATCGCGAGCCTGCCTCGGTAGGGGCGGAAGAGCCGGAAGATACGGCGCAGCTGGGCCGGCGGCTCGGGCAGCGACGGATCCGGGGGCTGGGCAGAGGGCTTCCAGGTCGACAGTTCGGACTTCATGGGCTCCTTCGAGGGGATTCAGGGAGTACGGAAAAAGCTTGGAAGAGCATAGCTCACTGTTACCTGCCTTCACAATGTACTTGGTCCTGTTATTATTCCGCCATGAGCACCCCCGACGCCCGCACGCCGGACTCCGACGGCCTGCTGGCCGAGCAGCTCCTGAGGCTGACCCGCCGGCTCCACCGCGTCCAGAAGCGCTATCTGGAGCCGATCGGGATCACCCCCGCGCAGTCGCGTCTGCTGCGCACGGTCGCCTTCTACGACAGTCCGCCGCGGATGGCGGATCTCGCCGAGCGCCTCGAAGTGGTGCCCCGTGCCGTGACGAGCCTGGTCGACGGCCTGGAGTCGAGCGGCTGCGTCCGCCGCGCCCCCGACCCGACCAATCGCCGGGTGATCCGGATCGAGCTGACCGAGACCGGGCGGGGCGTGCTGCGGGCGCTGCGCGACGCGCGCAGGTCCGCCGCCGAGGACATTCTCGCCCCGCTGACGGCGGACCAGCGCGACGTGCTCGGCGTGCTGCTGTCGGCGCTGGTGGGCGGGCCGGTCGACGGCGTGCCGGACCGCCGCTGCTGAAGGCCGCTGCCGGGGGTCACCGCCGAGCGGTTTCCGGCCACCGCCCGGAAGCGGGTTTCGAAGAGTCCAAGGGTCCGATCGAAGAGTCCAAACGAGGCCCCTTGCGCACCACCAGTCCCAACTACCAAGGTCCTTCCCGAGGTTCACATCCGCCGCGCACGTCAGCTCCTACGGAGGCTTCATGAACGACGCAGCACCGCAGAACCCCGGCAGGGACCAGGACGACGACAACGACAACGGCGGCTCGGTGAGCCGCCGTTCCGCTCTCCGGACGACGGCGGGCGTCGCGGGCGCCGGGCTCGGGCTCACCGCCCTGGGCAACGGCACCGCCGCCGCCACCACCGCACAGGCCGCCACCGCACAAGCAGCCGCGCACGCCGCCTCCAACAGCGCCGAGTCCGCCGTCCCCGAGCGCCAGGGCCGCACCATGGCCGGCGTGCCCTTCGAAAGACGCTCCACGGTCCGCGTCGGCATCATCGGCCTCGGCAACCGCGGCGGCAGCATGATCGATCTGTTCCTCGCGGTGCCCGGCGTCCAGGTCGTCGCCGTGTGCGACACGGTGCGGGACAAGGCGCGGAGTGCCGCGGCCAAGGTCGTCAAGGCCGGGCAGCCGGCGCCCGCCGTCTACACGAAGGACGAGCACGACTACGAACAGCTCTGCGCGCGCGGCGACGTCGACTTCGTCTACGTGGCCACTCCGTGGGACTTCCACTTCGAGATGGCCAGGACCGCGATGCTGGCCGGCAAGCACGTCGGCGTGGAGTGTCCGATCGCGATGCGGCTCGACGAGCTGTGGAAGCTGGTCGACCTCTCCGAGCGCACCCGGCGCCACTGCATGCAGCTGGAGAACTGCGCGTACGGCAAGAACGAGATGCGCGTCCTACGGATGGCGCACGCGGGCCTGTTCGGCGATCTGCTGCACGGCGCCGGCGCGTACAACCACGATCTGCGCGGCCTGATGTTCGACCCGGACTACTACGAAGGCCCCTGGCGCCGGCTGTGGCACACCCGGCTCCGGGGCGACCTGTATCCGAACCACGGCTTCGGCCCCGTCGCCAACTACCTGGACATCAACCGCGGTGACCGCGCCGTCAGCATCACCAGCATCGGTACGCCCGCGCTCGGCCTCGCCCAGTACCGCGAGGAGAACATGCCACCGGGCGACGCCAGTTGGAAGGAGACGTACGTCAACAGCGACCGGACGATCAGTCTGGTCCAGACGGCCAAGGGCCGCGTCGTCCGGTTGGAGCACGACGTCTCGACGCCGCACCCGTACAGCCGGATCAACAGTCTCGGCGGCACCAGGGGCGTCTTCGAGGACTATCCGGAGCGCATCTACATCGAGCCGGACCACGCGAACGACGAGTGGGGCGACTTCGCCGCGTACGCCGACTGGGACCACTGGCTGTGGAAGGAGCACGCGAATCCCCCGGGCGGCCACGGCGGGATGGACTACATCATGGTCTTCCGGCTGATGCAGTGCGTCCGGCTGGGCCTCGTCCCCGACTTCGACGTGTACGACGCGGCGACGTGGACCGCCCCCGTACCGCTGAGCCACGCGTCCATCAAGGCGAACGGCGAGCCGCAGCAGATTCCGGACTTCACCCGCGGCGAGTGGAAGAAGTCCCGGCCCGGTACGGACTCCGAGAAGCCGACCGAGGCATAGCCCGGGAAGTCGTGGGCCCGGCCGGCGCGAGTGCGCCGGCCGGGCCTCGTCGCGTTTCACTCCCATGTGGCCGAGAAGCGAATAATCGATTGCCCCGGACCGTCCCCGAGGGACAACCTTGCACGGTTTGGGGCCATCCACGACTCACTGGGGCGTCATGCAGATTCGCGATCTTCCGTATCCCGATCCCGGGACACCCGATGCCCGGTCAGGACCGCGTTTCCTGTACTGGCTCGGGCGCAATCAGCTGCGTGGCCAGCTCAAATCGCTCTCCTGGGGACTGCTGCACCAACTGGGCGTCGCCGGGCTGCCGCTGGGGGCCGGACTCGCCGTACAGGCCGTCGTGGACCGCTCGGGCGGGCGCCTCGCGCTGGCCGGTGCCGTCATCGCCCTCTTCGGCGCCGCGATCACCGTCGGCGACACGATGCTGCACCGCGCGGCCGTCACCAACTGGATCACCGCGGCGTCCCGCGTCCAGCAGTTGCTGTCCCGCAAGACCGCCGAGCTGGGTTCGGCGCTGACCCGCCGGGTCGCGGCCGGCGAGGTGGTCGCCGTGTCGACGGGCGACGTCGAGAAGATCGGCTGGTTCGTCGAGGCGCTGTCGCGCTTCCTGGCGGCCGCCGTCGCGATCGTCGTGGTGTGCGTCGGCCTTGTGCTGTATCTGCCGTCGATCGGCGCGGTCGTGGCCATCGGGGTGCCGGTGCTGGCCCTCGCCGTACTGCCGCTGCTCCCCCGCGCCACCCGGCGCGCCGACGTCCAGCGCGACAAGGCGGGCCGGGCCACCGAGCTGGCCGCCGACACGGTGGCCGGACTGCGGGTGCTGCGCGGCATCGGCGGCGAGGAGCTGTTCCTCACGCGCTACCGGGAGGCCTCGCAGGAGGTCCGCGTGGCGGCCGTCCGCAGCGCCCGTATGTGGGCGCTGATCTCGGCGATCCAGGTCTTCCTGCCGGGCGTGCTGCTGATCACGGTGGTCTGGTACGGCGCGCTCCTCGCGGGCGACGGCCGGATCTCGGTCGGCGAACTGGTCACCGTGTACAGCGCGGTCACGCTGCTGCTCTTCCCGCTCCGTCACTTCGAGGAGATCGCCATGGCGTACTCCTTCTCGCGTCCCTCGGCGACGCGCGCGGCCCGTGTGCTGCGGCTGGAGCGGACCTCTTACGAGGACGAGCGCGGCGGTCTCGACGACGCCCGGCCCACCGGTGACCTCTACGACCCGGCCACCGGCATGCTCGCCCACGCCGGGCAGCTGACCGCCGTCGTGTGCGGCGACCCCGACGCGGCCGGACGGCTGGCCGAACGGCTGGGCGGACACGCGGCGGAGGACGAGAAGAGTCCGTCCGTACTGCTCGGTTCGGTGGCGCTCGACGACCTCCCGCTGGACGCGGCGCGCGCCTCCGTCCTCGTACAGGACAAGGATCCGGTGCTGCTGTCCGGCACCCTCACCGAGCTGCTGGACGTGCCCGCGTCCGGGGCGGTGGAGCCGAAGGACGCGCTGGACGCCGCGCAGTGCGACGACGTGCTGGCGGCGCTCGGGCAGGCGTCGGTGGACGGCACCGGCGACCCGCTGCGCTCGCGCATCACCGAGCGCGGCCGGTCGCTCTCCGGCGGGCAGCGCCAGCGGCTCGCGCTGGCCCGCTCGCTGGTCGCCGACCCGGAGGTGCTGGTCCTGGACGAGCCCACGTCGGCCGTGGACTCGCACACGGAGGCGCGGATCGCGGAAGGCGTCCGGCGGCTGCGCAGCGGCCGTACGACGGTCGTGTTCGCGTCGTCGCCGCTGCTGCTCGACCGCGCGGACACCGTGGTGTTCGTCCACGACGGGAAGGTCGCGGCGACGGGGGCACACCGGGAGCTGCTGCGGGACGACCCGCGCTATCTGAATGTCGTCACACGGCAGACGGACGACGAGACGGAGAACCAGGCCGAGACGGGTGGCGCGCTCGTGCCGACACCGCTCGCGACACGGGAACAGCTGGCAGAGATCGAGGAATCCGCATGATCGGCGTGGCACCACCGGAGTACGACCCGTCGGCACCGGAGTCGGCCACGACCCTGCCCGTCGCCCGCCCGGCGACGGTGCGGAGCTATGTCGTGGAGCTGCTGCGGCGGCACCGCAAGGCGTTCGGCCTGCTCATCGCGGTCAACGCGGTTGCGGTGATCGCGTCCATGGCGGGGCCGTATCTGCTCGGCGGCGTCGTCGAGGACCTGTCCGAAGGCGCCAAGGGGGCCGAGGAGCTGCATCTGGAGCGCACCGCCGTCATCTTCGCGTGCGCGCTGATCATCCAGACCGTCTTCACCCGGATGATGCGCCTGCGTGCCGCGATGCTCGGTGAGGAGATGCTGGCCGACCTGCGCGAGGACTTCCTCGTACGGTCGGTACGGCTGCCGCCCGGCGTCCTTGAGCGCGCGGGCACCGGCGACCTGCTGTCCCGGATCACCACGGACATCGACCGGCTGGCCAACGCGATGCGTGAGGCCGTACCCCAGCTGGCGATCGGCGTGGTGTGGGCGGGACTGCTGATCGGCGCGCTGGCGGTCACCGCGCCGCCGCTGGCGCTCGCGGTGGTGGTGGCGCTGCCGCTGCTGGTCGTGGGCTGCCGCTGGTACTTCAAGCGGGCGCCGTCGGCGTACCGCTCCGAGGCCGCCGGTTACGCGGCGGTCGCCGCCGTACTCGCCGAGACGATCGACGCCGGGCGGACCGTCGAGGCGCACCGCCTCGGCCGCCGCCGGGTGGCGCTGTCCGACCGGCGTATCAAGGAGTGGACGGCGTGGGAGCGGTACAACCTCTGGCTGCGGTCGGTGCTGTTCCCGGTCATCAACCTCACCCACGTCACGATCTTCGTGGCGACGCTGGTGGGCGGCGGTGTCTTCGTACTGCAGGGCTGGATCACGGTCGGGCAGCTGACGACCGGTGCGCTGTTCGCGCAGATGCTGGTCGACCCGGTCGGTCTCATCCTGCGCTGGTACGACGAGTTGCAGGTGGCACAGGTGTCGCTCGCCCGCCTCGTCGGCGTACGCGAGATCGAGCCGGACGACGGTGACGAGAAAGTCGTGCCGGACGGCAGGGACGTCAGCGCGGACCAGGTCAACTTCGGTTACCGCGAGGGCGTCGACGTCCTTCATGAGGTGACGCTGGACGTCGCTCCCGGCACGCGCGTCGCGCTGGTCGGACCGTCCGGCGCGGGCAAGTCGACGCTGGGGCGGCTGCTCGCCGGGATCTACGCCCCCCGCACGGGCCGGATCACGCTCGGCGAGGCGGAGCTGTCGCGGATGCCCGCGGAGCGGGTGCGCGGCCATGTCGCCCTGGTCAACCAGGAGCACCACGTCTTCGTGGGGTCGATGCGCGACAACCTGCGGCTGGCCCGCGCGGACGCGGCGGACGCCGAGCTGTGGGCGGCGCTGGGCGCGGTCGACGCGGACGGCTGGGCGCGCGCGCTCGACGACGGGCTCGACACCGAGGTCGGCTCCGGCGGTACGACGCTCACGCCCGCGCAGGCGCAGCAGATCGCGCTGGCGCGGCTGGTGCTGGCCGACCCGCACACGCTGGTCCTGGACGAGGCGACGTCGCTGCTCGACCCGCGCGCCGCGCGCCATCTGGAGCGGTCGCTGGCGAAGGTCCTGGACGGCCGCACGGTCGTGGCCATCGCGCACCGGCTGCACACCGCGCACGACGCGGACGTGATCGCCGTGGTGGAGGAGGGCCGGATCAGCGAGCTGGGCAGCCACGACGAACTGGTGGCGGCGGACGGCGCGTACGCGGCGCTGTGGCGCTCCTGGCACGGCTGAGCGGTCCGGCTCCGGCAGGAGCGGCGTCCGGGCGGGCGCGCGGGGGCTCGCCCGGACGCGTAGGCCCTGTCCGGCGGTCGTACGGCGCGGCGGCCGGCCTCGGACGGGCTCAGATCACGTTCAGCGCCGCCGCGCCGCCCACCCCGCCGAGCAGCATGAACACCGGCATCAGCACTTTCAGCTCCACCCAGCTCCCGGCCCTGAACCGGATCGCCTTCGGCGGCCCGATCGGGTACCAGCGTTTGCGCCCCACCGGGATCGGCCACAGGATCGGGCAGCCCGACACCGTCAGCGCGTCCCCGACGCAGTGCACCAGCGAACCGAGGACGATCGGCAGCCCCAGCCACAGATACTCCTGACCGGGCGCGGTGAACAGCCAGTCCGAGCCGTTGCCCGGCTTGTCCAGCACACCGGCCAGGATCCACGCGCTCGTCGCGCCGAGCAGCCACACGAGTACGTCGCTCGACATCCGCGCCGCCCGCCACAGCAGCCCTTCGACGGCGAGCACCATATGGACGAACAGCAGCGCGAGCACCGCCCACCGGCCGCCGAGGATCGCGAGCGCGGAGGCGCCGCCGCCGATCATGACGGCCCAGAGCCAGGTGTGCGTGAGGGTGCGGTGGCCGCCGGTCCGCCGGGCGTCGGCCGGTTTCCTCGTCGCTTTGTAGACGGCGAACGACAGCTTGTCGACGATGCCGCACAGCGCCTTGGACACCGGTCCGAACGCCCGCGAGATCGTCGCCGACTTGTGGTCCAGGTCGGGGGCGAGCGCCGCCCCCGCGCAGATCAGCGCGCCGACGACCAGCACCGGCCAGGGCATGGTGCGGTCGGCCGCCGCCGCGGCGGCTCCCACCCCCAGCCAGGCCGCCGCGCCCGACAGCGAGTGCGCCGGCCCCATCATGGTCGTCCCCGCATGGTCGATCCCCGCCCCGTCGTCGCTGTGGTGGTACGTACTGATGGGCCCACCGCCGTTGCGGCAAGGCCCAGTTGACAGGGCAGCGTATCGCCCGTGATCTTCGGCCGGTCGTCCGGTTCCCTCTTCGGGGCTCAAGGCAGGCAAGATGGGGGTGTGACCCTTATTGATCAGCTCCCGAAGGATGCCGACCCCGATGCCCTCTTCGAGGCCTTCTCGTCATGGGCCGAGGGCGAGGGCATCACGCTCTATCCGGCTCAGGAGGAGGCGCTGATCGAGGTGGTCTCCGGGGCCAACGTGATCGTCTCCACCCCCACCGGCTCCGGGAAGAGCCTGATCGCGGCGGGTGCGCACTTCACGGCGCTGGCCCAGGACAAGGTCACCTTCTACAGCGCCCCGATCAAGGCGCTGGTGTCGGAGAAGTTCTTCGACCTGTGCAAACTCTTCGGTACGGAGAACGTCGGCATGCTGACGGGCGACGCGTCCGTGAACGCCGACGCGCCGGTCATCTGCTGCACGGCGGAGGTGCTGGCTTCGATCGCCCTGCGCGACGGCAAGCACGCCGACATCGGCCAGGTCGTGATGGACGAGTTCCACTTCTACGCGGAGCCGGACCGCGGCTGGGCCTGGCAGATCCCGATCCTGGAGCTGCCGCAGGCGCAGTTCATCCTGATGTCGGCGACGCTCGGCGACATGTCGCGGTTTGAGGAGGACCTGACCCGCCGTACGGGCCGGCCCACCTCCGTCGTCCGCTCGGCGACCCGCCCGGTGCCGCTGAGTTACGAGTACCGCCTCACCCCGATCACCGAGACGCTGACCGAACTGCTGGAGACCCGTCAGGCGCCGGTCTACATCGTGCACTTCACGCAGGCGGCGGCCGTCGAGCGCGCGCAGTCGCTGATGAGCATCAACATGTGTACGCGCGAGGAGAAGGACCGGATCGCCGATCTGATCGGCAACTTCCGCTTCACCACCAAGTTCGGCCGCAATCTCTCCCGTTACGTACGCCACGGCATCGGGGTGCACCACGCGGGGATGCTGCCGAAGTACCGCCGCCTCGTCGAAAAGCTGGCGCAGGCCGGTCTGTTGAAGGTGATCTGCGGTACGGACACGCTCGGCGTGGGCGTCAACGTCCCGATCCGTACGGTGCTGTTCACCGCCCTCACCAAGTACGACGGCACGCGCGTCCGGACACTGCGCGCCCGCGAGTTCCACCAGATCGCGGGCCGGGCCGGCCGCGCCGGTTTCGACACGGCGGGCTTCGTCGTCGCGCAGGCGCCCGAGCATGTCGTGGAGAACGAGAAGGCGCTCGCCAAGGCGGGCGACGACCCGAAGAAACGCCGCAAGGTGGTCCGCAAGAAGGCCCCCGAGGGCTTCGTCGCCTGGTCGGAGACGACGTTCGACAAGCTGATCGGCTCCGACCCGGAGCCGTTGACCTCCCGCTTCCGGGTCACCCACACCATGCTGCTGTCGGTCATCGCGCGGCCGGGCAACGCCTTCGATGCGATGCGCCATCTCCTGGAGGACAACCACGAGCCGCGCAAGCAGCAGTTGCGGCACATCAGGCGCGCGATCGCCATCTACCGGTCGCTGCTGGACGGCGGCGTGGTGGAGCGCCTGGAGACCCCGGACGCCGAGGGCCGCATCATCCGGCTCACCGTCGACCTCCAGCAGAACTTCGCGCTCAACCAGCCGCTGTCGACCTTCGCGCTGGCCGCGTTCGAACTGCTGGACCCGGGCTCGCCCTCGTACGCGCTGGACATGGTCTCCGTCGTCGAGTCGACGCTGGACGATCCCCGGCAGATCCTCGCCGCGCAGCAGAACAAGGCGCGTGGCGAGGCGATCGGCCAGATGAAGGCCGACGGCGTCGAGTACGAGGAACGGATGGAGCGGCTGCAGGAGTTCACGTATCCGAAGCCGCTCGAAGAACTGCTGTGGCACGCGTACGAGGTCTACCGCACCAGCCATCCGTGGGTCGGCGACCACCCGGTGTCGCCGAAGTCCGTCATCCGTGACATGTACGAACGGGCCATGACCTTCACGGAGTTCACCTCCCACTACGAGCTGGCGCGCACCGAGGGCATCGTGCTGCGCTATCTCGCGGGCGCGTACAAGGCGTTCGAGCACACCATCCCCGACGATCTGAAGTCGGAGGACCTGGAGGACCTGATCGCCTGGCTCGGCGAGATGGTGCGGCAGGTCGACTCCAGCCTCCTGGACGAGTGGGAGCAGTTGGCCAACCCGGAGGTGGAGACCGCCGAACAGGCACAGGAGAAGGCCGACCAGGTCAAGCCGGTGACCGCCAACGGGCGTGCGTTCCGGGTGCTGGTGCGCAACGCGATGTTCCGCCGCGTCGAGCTGGCGGCGCTGGACAGGGTGAACGAACTGGGCGAGCTGGACGCCGAGTCGGGCTGGGACGCGGACGCCTGGGGCGAGGCGATGGACGGGTACTGGGACGAGTACGAGGAGCTGGGCACCGGTCCCGACGCGCGCGGCCCGAAGCTGCTCGGTATCGAGGAGGACCCGGAGCACGGCCTGTGGCGGGTCCGGCAGTCGTTCGCCGATCCGAACGGGGACCACGACTGGGGCATCAGCGCGGAGGTCGACCTCGCCGCGTCCGACGAGGAGGGCCGGGCCGTGGTCCGCGTCACCTCCGTGGGCCAGCTGTCCGCCGTCTGAGCCCCTTCCCCGGCACTTGAGACCACTGGAGAACGAGAACGATGACGACGAATCCCGCCGAGCGGCTGGTCGATCTGCTCGATCTTGAGCGGATCGAGGTCAACATCTTCCGCGGGCGCAGCCCGGACGAGTCGCTGCAGCGGGTCTTCGGCGGCCAGGTCGCCGGCCAGGCCCTGGTGGCGGCCGGGCGCACCACGGACGGCGACCGCCCGGTCAACTCGCTGCACGCCTACTTCCTGCGCCCCGGCCGGCCCGGCGTGCCGATCGTCTATCAGGTCGAGCGGGTGCGGGACGGCCGGTCGTTCACGACGCGCCGGGTCACGGCGGTGCAGGAGGGCCGGACGATCTTCAATCTGACGGCGTCCTTCCACCACGCGGAGGAGGGCGGCTTCGAGCACCAGCTGCCGCCGCGCCTCGACTTCCCGGACCCCGAGTCGCTGCCGACGGTGGTGGACGAGGTCCGTGAGCATCTGGGCGAGCTGCCCGAGGCGTATCAGCGGATGGCGCGCCGTCAGCCGTTCGACATCCGCTACGCGGACCGGCTGCGCTGGACGCCGGAGGAGGTCAGGGACGCCGATCCGCGCAGCGCGGTGTGGATGCGCGCGGTGGGTCCGCTGGGCGACGACCCGCTGGTGCACACGTGTGCGCTGACGTACGCGAGCGACATGACGCTGCTGGACGCGGTCCGTATCCCGGTCGAGCCGCTGTGGGGGCCGCGCGGGTACGACATGGCGTCGCTGGACCACGCGATGTGGTTCCACCGGCCGTTCCGCGCGGACGAGTGGTTCCTGTACGACCAGGAGTCGCCGATCGCGACCGGCGGGCGGGGTCTGGCCCGGGGCCGTATCTACGACCGCTCGGGCCGGCTGCTGGTCTCGGTCGTCCAGGAGGGGCTGTTCCGCAAGCTCGCCGAGTGAAGCGCGACAATGGACGGGATAACGGGACCGACTGCTTCCGAGGAGACCTTGATGACTCTGTACGACATCCCGCTGCGCACCCTGACCGGTGAGCCCACGTCCCTGGCCGCGTACAAGGGCCGGGCGGTGCTGGTGGTGAACGTCGCGTCGAAGTGCGGCCTCACCCCGCAGTACGCGGGCCTGGAGCGCCTCCAGCAGACGTACGGCGACCGCGGCCTCACGGTCGTGGGCGTGCCCTGCAACCAGTTCGCGGGCCAGGAGCCGGGCAGCGCCGAGGAGATCGAGACGTTCTGCTCGACGACGTACGGCGTGAGCTTCCCGCTGCTGGAGAAGTCCGAGGTCAATGGCGAGAACCGGCATCCGCTGTACCAGGCGCTGACGGAGAAGGCCGACGCCGAGGGCGAGGCGGGCGACGTGCAGTGGAACTTCGAAAAGTTCCTGATCTCCCCCGACGGCGAGGTCGTGGGCCGCATCCGCCCCCGTACGGAGCCGGAGGCCCCGGAGGTCATCACGGCGATCGAGGCCCAACTCCCCGCGTAGCGAGGATTCTTGAGACCGATCTCGGT
>NZ_JBHUUW010000028.1:0-94322 GCF_042670825.1 Streptomyces sp. NPDC057137
GGCGTTGACTTTTGGCACGCTGTTGAGTTCTCAAGGAACGGACGCTTCCTTTGTACTCACCCTCTCGGGCTTTCCTCCGGGCTTCCCTTCGGTTCTTGCTGTCCTGCGTTTCCGACTCTATCAGACTCTTTTCGCGTCTTACTTCTCATGGAGAAGCAGTCCCGATTAAGAGATCCAATGGCCTTTGGAGTGGCCCTTTGCCTTTCGGCGAGCCCGACATTATCAGAAACATCCGGGCCGAACTAAATCGGCCGCTGTGATTCGGAAGACGTATCGGAAAGCTCGGCGGAAATTCGATTCCCGCTCCGAGCTGAGTAGACATTAACCGCCGCTCTCGAACTTGTCCAGCTTCGAGGCAACCGTTCAAATCTACCTCCCCACACAGACCCTGTCAACGATCGGCAGGGTTTTTTGTGGAGCGGAGAGGAGACTAACAGGTCAGCGACCCACAACGCACATCAGGCTGCCGTGGGCAGTTGGGCGCTCCGGTCGGCGCTCTCCACATCGCCCGTGTCGCCCGCGCGGGCCGCTCGGCCGCCGAGCACGTACACGTAGGCCAGGAAGGCCAGTTCGGAGAAGACGCCGATCGCTATGCGCGCCCATGTCGGCAGGCCGGACGGGGTTACGAAGCCCTCGATCAGGCCCGACACGAAGAGGATCAGAGCGAGACCGATGGCCATGCCCACGGCGGCTCGGCCTTGTTGGGCGAGCGCTGTGCGGCGGGTGTACGGGCCCGGGTCGATCAGGGTCCAGCCGAGGCGGAGGCCCGTACCCGCGGCGACGAACACGGCCGTCAGTTCGAGCAGGCCGTGGGGCAGGACCAGGCCGAGGAACGTGTCCAGTCGGCCGGCGGACGACATCAGGCCGATGCCGACGCCGAGGTTGAGCATGTTGAGGAAGAGGATCCAGATCACCGGGAAGCACAGGAAGGCTCCGAGGACGAGGCACATGGCGGCGGCCTGGGCGTTGTTCGTCCATACCTGGGCCGCGAAGGACGCCGCCGGGTTACTTGAGTAGTAGGTCTCGTACTCACCGCCGGGGCGGGTCATCTGTCGGAGGTCTTCAGGGGCCGCTATCGCCGCCTGGACCTCGGGGTGCGCGGATATCCACCAGCCGATGATCGCGGCGACGAGCACCGAAAGCAGCGCGGTCGGTACCCACCAGTGGCGGGCGCGGTACACGGCGGCGGGGAAGCCGGCCGTCAGGAAGCGGGCGGCGTCGCGCCAGCCGGCGCGGCGGGTGCCGGTGACGACCGAGCGGGCTCGCGCGACCAGCTGCGTCAGGCGCGCGATGAGCATGGGGTCCGGGGCGCTGGACTGGATCAGGGAGAGATGGGTGGATGTGCGCTGGTAGAGGGCGACGAGTTCGTCCGCCTCGGCACCGGTGAGGTGCCGTCCACGGCGCAGCAGAAAATCCAGGCGGTCCCACTCTGGTCGGTGGGCCGTCACGAAGATGTCGAGATCCATGGGCGGCTGCTGCTCCAGGCGCTGGGTGCGTACGGTCCGTACTACTGCGGCACGTTGCAGGCCAGCTTGGCAGACTGAGCGGTCCGGGGGCAGAGAAGGTCGGCGAAGGGTGGGCATCGGTGAATGAGCTTGTGACGGGCGACGCGGTCGTATTGGGGCTGCGCCCCGCGAAGCTGCCGAGCCGGGCGTTGGCCGTCGTCATCGATCTGGTCGTGGTGTGGGCCGCGTACATCGTGGTCTCGATCGTCCTCACCGTCGCTACAGGTTCGCTGGACACGGCCGCAGTGGCGGCGCTGGCGGTCGCGAGCTTCCTGCTGATACCCGTGGGTGTGCCGATCGCGGTGGAAACCCTCAGTCATGGGCGCTCGTTGGGGAAGTTGGCCTGCGGGCTTCGGGTGGTGCGTGACGACGGCGGGCCCATTCGTTTCCGTCACGCGCTGGTGCGCGGGGCGATCGGTGTGGTGGAACTGCTGATGTCCTTCGGCGTCATCGCGTGCATCGCCTCGCTCGTGTCCGCGCGTGGGCGCCGGGTCGGGGACCTGTTCGCGGGGACGTTGGTCGTACGCGAGCGCGTACCGGCCGACCGGGCCCGCGCCGTACCGCCTCCGCCGCCGTGGCTCGTCGGCCGGTTCTCCGAGCTGGATCTGTCCTCGGTGCCCGACGATCTGTGGCTGGCCGTACGGCAGTACCTGACTCGGATGGGGCAGCTCGACGCCGGCGTCGGCTGGTCGATGTCGCAGCGGCTGGCCCATGATCTGGCGGCGCGTACGGGCGTACCGCTGCCGCACGGCGTACCGCCGGCGGCGTATCTGGCGGCTGTGGTGAACGAACGGCAGGCGCGGGACTCGCGGCGGGCCTTCGGCTCCGCGGCTGCTGCAGCCGCTGCGGCCGGCCCCGCCAACGGGCCGACGGTGCGGCCCCCTCGGGTGCGTCGGCCCGTTGGCGCGCGGCCTGAGGGAGAGCCTCGGGACGTATCGCAGGCACCAACTCCCGAGCCTGGTCCGGCCGTCCCCCCGGCTTCCAAGTTCGCGCCACCCGCCTAGGCCCTGTCAGGGCAGGGCCGACGGTGGGGTTTCGAGGTCTTCGAGCTCGATGCCCGGCGCCGCCACGACCACGTCGCCGCTGATGTGGACGCTGTGCTGCTCACCGGTGTCCAGGGCGCTGACCTGGTACTCGTCCACGGTCAGAGGTCCATTGTCAGTGGCATGCGCTTCACTTCTCAGTAGCGCCCAGGACTGGTCGAGAGTGCGGGGGGCGAGGACCGGGTCCGTGAAGGCGACCAGACGGACTCGGGTCGCGGGAGAAGCGGGAGTGAGACGGAGAAGGCGGGTGATCGCGATGAGGAACGCGGGGGACGAGCCGGTGAAGGCGTGGGCGCGGACATTGCCTTCGGTGGCCTCGGTGCCGGTGGGGTCGGTGCGTACCCAGGTGACGCCTTCGAGTGCGGCGGCACGGACCCGCCAGCTGGCGGCGTGCAGTTCGAGCCTGATGGGGCGGCCGAGTCCGTCGAGGGTGAGGTCGACGGAGCCGGCGTGGTCGCCGGCGGGCGCGGTGATCTGGGAGACGTAGCGCCAGCCGGAGGGGCCCGGCGCGCAGTGGAAGTGTTCGTCGCCCAGGGGGGTGTGGTCGTGCGGGTCGTGGAGTGAGTAGCGGCCACGGGGCATGTGCGGGAGTCCTTCGGTGTCCTCGGGGGCCGTGCCGTGAGACCGCACGGAGTACCGCCCGCGTACACACGGACCGCCTGGACCGGAAGCCGGTGTGCCAGGGGTCGGAGAGCGGGGCAGGCCCCCAACACGGGGGTGTGGGGGCCTGCCCGTACCGCTGGTGTCAGCGGCGGGTCGCTGTGGGTCAGTAGCGGTACTGGTCGGGCTTGTACGGGCCTTCGACCTTCACGCCGATGTACGCGGCCTGCTCGGGGCGGAGCGTCGTGAGCCGCACGCCGAGCGCGTCGAGGTGGAGGCGCGCGACCTTCTCGTCGAGGTGCTTGGGCAGCACGTAGACGTTGGTCGGGTACTCCTCCGGCTTGGTGAAGAGTTCGATCTGGGCCAGCGTCTGGTCCGCGAACGAGTTGGACATCACGAAGGAGGGGTGACCGGTCGCGTTGCCGAGGTTCAGCAGACGGCCCTCGGACAGCACGATCAGCGTCTTGCCGTCGGGGAACGTCCAGGTGTGGACCTGCGGCTTGACCTCGTCCTTGACGATGCCCGGGGTCTTCGCGAGGCCGGCCATGTCGATCTCGTTGTCGAAGTGGCCGATGTTCCCGACGATCGCCTGGTGCTTCATCTTGGCCATGTCCGAGGCCATGATGATGTCCTTGTTGCCCGTCGTGGTGACGAAGATGTCGGCGATGCCGACGATGTCGTCCAGCGTGGCGACCTGGTAGCCGTCCATCGCCGCCTGGAGCGCGCAGATCGGGTCGATCTCGGTGATGATCACGCGGGCGCCCTGACCGCGCAGGGACTCCGCGCAGCCCTTGCCGACGTCGCCGTAACCGAAGACGACGGCGACCTTGCCGCCGATCAGTACGTCGGTGGCGCGGTTGATGCCGTCGATCAGGGAGTGGCGGCAGCCGTACTTGTTGTCGAACTTCGACTTGGTGACGGCGTCGTTCACGTTGATCGCCGGGAAGAGCAGGGTGCCCTCGCGGTGCATCTCGTAGAGACGGTGGACACCGGTCGTGGTCTCTTCGGTGACGCCGCGGATCTCGGACGCCAGGAGGGTCCACTTCTGCGGGTTCTCGGTGAGGGTGCGGTTGAGGAGACGGAGGATGTAGCCGTACTCCTCGCTGTCCGCCGTGGCCGGGTCGGGGGCCGCGCCGGCCTTCTCGAACTCGACGCCCTTGTGGACGAGCAGGGTGGCGTCGCCACCGTCGTCCAGGATCATGTTCGGGCCGGCGGTGGAGGCGTTGGGCCAGGTCAGGGCCTGCTCCGTGCACCACCAGTACTCTTCGAGCGTCTCGCCCTTCCAGGCGAAGACGGGGATGCCCTGCGGGTCGTCCGGGGTGCCCTTGGGGCCGACGGCGATCGCGGCGGCGGCGTGGTCCTGGGTGGAGAAGATGTTGCAGGACGCCCAGCGGACGTCGGCGCCGAGCGCGACCAGCGTCTCGATGAGGACAGCGGTCTGCACGGTCATGTGCAGGGAGCCGGTGATGCGGGCGCCGGCGAGGGGCTGCGCCTCGGCGTACTCCCTGCGGATCGACATCAGGCCGGGCATCTCGTGCTCGGCGAGGGTGATCTCCTTGCGGCCGAACTCGGCAAGCGAGAGATCGGCGACCTTGAAGTCCTGTCGGTTGGCGACAGTGGTCATAGCGAGCTGCTCCTCGTAAAGGGGTCGAGGGTGGGTACGGCTGACTCTGCGGCGGGCGGGCATACGAATGCCCGGACGTACGCAACGCAGTCCGTCGGAGGCCCTCTCTCCCTCGGCCGGTCCGCGCCGCAGACCGCCCGACCGCCATCAGCAGCGACGTCTGGCTCTGCTGACGAATCTACACCGATCGGCCCAGCGCCCCACAGCCCGCCGGGGTCCGGATCCCGTCTCCGGTGGGCAAGGAGGCCCCGGCGCGAGGTGCGCCGGGGCCTCTTTACGGATGCGAGCAGCTGGTCAGTGGTCCTTGTCCGCCTCGGGGGTCGACTCAGCGGTCGGCTCGGGGGCCGCCTCGGAGGTCGGCTCGGAAGTCGCCTCAGGGGCCGGATCGGCATCCGTGCCGCCCGGCGACTTGGCGGGGTTGGTGCCCGTCGCCGCTGCCGCCTCGCTGAAGATGTCCGGCTCCAGGTAGATCACACGGGCGATCGGGACCGCCTCGCGGATCCGGGTCTCAGCCGCGTTGATCGCGTGTGCGACCTCGGCCGCCGTGTCGTCGTGCTCGACCGCGATCTTGGCTGCCACCAGCAGTTCCTCGGGGCCGAGGTGGAGCGTGCGCATGTGGATGATGCCGGTGACGACGTCGCCGTCGACGATCGCGGCCTTGATCTTCTCCACGTCCTCGAGACCGGCGGCCTCGCCGAGCAGCAGGGACTTCGTCTCGGCCGCCAGGACCATCGCGATCACGATCAGCAGGATGCCGATGCAGAGCGTGCCGATGCCGTCCCAGACGCCGTCACCCGTGGCGAGCGCCAGGCTCACACCCAGGAGCGCGAGGATCAGACCGACCAAGGCGCCGAGGTCCTCCAGGAGGATGACTGGGAGCTCGGGAGCCTTGGAGTGCCGGATGAACTCCTTCCAGGAGCGCTTGCCGCGCGTCTGGTTGGACTCGGCGATGGCCGTACGGAAGGAGAACGACTCGGCGATGATCGCGAACACGAGGACGCCGACCGGCCAGTACCAGGCCTCGATCTCGTGCGGGTGCTTGATCTTCTCGTAGCCCTCGTAGATGGCGAACATGCCGCCGACGGAGAAGAGCACGATGGAGACGAGGAACGCGTAGATGTAGCGCTCACGGCCGTACCCGAAGGGGTGTTCCGGGGTCGCCTCGCGCTTCGCCTTCTTGCCGCCGAGGAGCAGCAGCCCCTGGTTGCCCGAGTCGGCGAGCGAGTGCACGCTCTCGGCGAGCATCGACGACGAACCGCTGAAGAGGAACGCCACGAACTTGGCTACTGCGATCGCGAGGTTGGCGGCGAGCGCCGCCACGATCGACTTGGTTCCGCCTGACGCGCTCATGGGTGCGGTGGATCCCTTCTTCGGTCTGCGGCCCTGGCGCCGCGGTACGGCGGCACATTGTTGCAGCCGACGAAGGGGACCGTACGCGAAGCGGTGGTTCAGGCGATGACGGTGGCACGGAAGACCGTGCCCGTACCGGTCAGTTCGGTCTTTTCGCCTGCGGGGACGAAGACCGAAGCGCCGGGGGTCAGGTCGATGTCGTTGGCGCGCGGCGTGCCCTCGGTACAGAGGAGGATCTGGGGGGTGCCGGCGGTGAGTTCGCGGGGCGCCGCACCGGGTGCCAGGGCGTAGCGGGACAGCCGGAACTCGTCGATCGGGGTGTCGTACAGCTCCTCGCCGGACGGCGACGCCTCGGGGCGGAGTACGGCGGGTTCGGTCGCCTCGAAGCGCACGATGCGGAGCAGTTCCGGCACGTCGACGTGTTTGGGCGTGAGGCCGCAGCGCAGCACGTTGTCCGAGTTGGCCATGATCTCGACGCCCAGGCCGTTCAGATACGCGTGCGGGACGCCTGCGCCGAGGAAAAGGGCTTCGCCGGGCTGGAGTTGTACGTGGTTGAGCAGCATCGCCGCGATGACGCCCGGGTCGCCGGGGTAGTTGTGGGCGATCGACACATATGGCGAGTACTCGCCGCCGAGGCGTGCGGCGGCTTCGGCCGAGGAATGAACGGTGTGGGACATCTCGTCGGGGTCGGCGGTGAGCACAGCGGTGAGGACCTCGCGCAGCGCGGCTTCCTCGGGGTGCGCGTGCAGGAGGTCCACGTACGGCTTGAGCGAGTCGACGTCCAGCCGGGCGAGAAGTTCCGCGGTCTCGGCGGGGGCGCGGAAGCCGCAGAGGCCGTCGAAGGGGGTGAGGGCGCAGATCAGTTCGGGCTTGTGGTTGGCGTCCTTGTAGTTGCGGTGCGGCGCGTCGATGGGGACGCCCTGGCGTTGCTCCGCCTCGTAACCCTCCTTCGCCTGGGCGAGGTTGGGGTGGACCTGGAGGGAGAGAGGTGCGCCGGCGGCGAGGAGTTTGAGGAGGAAGGGGAGGCGTGGACCGAATTTCTTGACGGTGGGGGCGCCGAGTTCCGCCTCGGGGGCTGCTGCGATGAGGTCGGAGAGCGGGTGCTCGAGAGGGGTGGTGGTGCGGTTGATACGGGACGGGGCCCCCGGGTGGGCGCCCATCCACATCTCGGCCTGGGGCTCGCCGGTGGGGGCGGTGCCGAGCAGTTCCGGGATGGCGGTCGTGGAGCCCCAGGCGTAGGGGCGCACGGTGTTGGAGAGGCGGTCCATGGGTGCTTCCTTGTCGCGGGGCGTACGGGCGAAGTGCGGAGGTGCCTGAGGAACGGGGGGTGAGTCAGCAGGGGGTTAGTCAGCGGGGGGTGAAGTCGGGCGGGCGTGAGGTGTGTTCAGTGCGGGGGTCGGTCGGGGAAGCCGAGGCCGGTCGGGGTCATTCGCGGTTGCCCGAGGCCAGGGCCAGGTAGACGGCCGTGAAGTCGGTGACGGCGACGAGTTCCGCGAGGGCTTCGAGTTCGCTGCCCTCCTGCGGCTCCAGTTCGCTGATGGCCGTCTCGTGGCTGATGGCGAGTTCGCGGGCGGCCGGGGCCGCGGTCAGTCCGCCGACGGGTCGGTCGCGGAGCAGCACGATACGGGCGCGCAGCGCCTGGGGCTCCTCGACGCGGTCGCGGAAGAAGTCGTCGGGGTCGGCGGCGCCGCCGGCGAAGTCGCCGCCCAGGAGGAGGCCGTGCGCGGGCAGGGCGCCGGGCAGCTCGGCCGCGAGCGCGGGGCGGCCGGACAACTCGGCCAGTACGGCGGCGAAGCGGCGCCCGGCGGGGGCGGCGGCCGTGCCTTCCGTCCAGATCAGCGGGAGGCTGTCGGCGAGTTCGGCGGCGAGGGTTTTCGCCGGGTTGCTGTAGGTCGCGATGGCCGGGCCGCAGCGTTCCGCCGTGCTGTCGAGGCGGTCGGCGACGAGTTGAAGCGTCTCGGTCGGGGCGGTGAGCAGTCCGACGCGGTCGAGAAGCGAGAGAAGGGGGGTGAACAGTGCCCAGAGGGCGCCCGGGCTCGCGGCCTGGATCTCCTCGTACTGCTCCTGCGGTGTCGGCGCCATGGGCACGGCGAGGCCGTGTGTGCCGTCGACGGCCTCGCTGAGCGGGGACTGACGCGGGGCGACGGCGACGACGGTGCAGCCGCGGCGGTACGCCTGCTCGGCCAGCAGAGCAAGGCCGGGTTCGCCGCCGTCGGTGGTGGCGATCAGGAGCAGGTCGACGGGGCCGGCCCAGCCGGGGAGCGCCCAGCGCAGGGCGCCCGCGGCGGGAGCCACGCCGGTGGGGCGCAGCAGGGTGACGGGCGCGGCGGCACCGGCGAGCGCGCCGAGCAGGTCGGCGACGCCGAGTGCGGCGGTGCCGGAGCCCGCGAACAGGACGGCGCGGGGGCGGCCCTCCGGGTTGAGCTGCTCTATGCCCGCCTCGGCGGCGTGCCGGACGGCGGTACGTACGCGCGCCCCGGCCTCCGCGGCACCGAGGAGCAGCCCACGGTGGTCGACGCGGGCCAGCGCGTCCGGCGCGTCGAGCAAGGACTCGTCGAGCATGGCGGGGTGGGTCTCCGATCGTTGCGCGGGCCTGCGGAGCCGGGTCTTCAGGCGGGGCGGCGGGCCTCGTCGACGAGGAGTACGGGGATGTCGTCCCGGACCGGGTAGGCCAGGCCGCAGTCCGTGCCGGTGCAGATCAGCTCGGGGGTGTCGGCCGCGGTGCGGTCGTCGAGCGGCGCGTGGCAGGCCGGGCAGGCGAGGATCTCCAGGAGGCCGGCTTCGAGCGGCATGTGGTGGGTGTCCCTTCGAACGAGCTGAGGTGTGTGGGGTGGTGCGGATTGGGCCACGTCAGCCTACCGCCGGAGGGTGGGGTGGGGCTCGTTCTGGGGGCGGGCCCTGGTGGGGCGGGGCCGAGCGGGGTGGGCCTGCGGCGCTCTCCCCTACCGCCCACCCTCCCCTTCCCTCCCCGAACTGGGGCGAGCCGCGTCCTCAAGCACCGGACGGGCTGGGTCGCCCGGCCGTCTCAGGAGCGGATCAGAGCCAGTGCCTCGTCCCTGATCTTGGACATCGTCGGTTCGTCGCGGGCCTCCACGTTGAGGCGGAGCAGTGGTTCCGTGTTGGAGGCGCGGAGGTTGAACCACCAGTCGGGGGTTGTCACCGTCAGACCGTCGAGGTCGTCGATCGTGACGCCCTCGCGGTCGGCGAAGGTGTCTCGTACGGCGGTCAGGCGGGCGGCCTGGTCGTCCACCGTGGAGTTGATCTCTCCCGAGCCGGCGTACCGGTCGTAGGAGGCGACGAGTTCGGACAGCGGGCCGCTCTGGCCGCCGAGCGCGGCCAGGACGTGGAGCGCGGCGAGCATGCCCGTGTCCGCGTTCCAGAACTCGCGGAAGTAGTAGTGCGCGGAGTGCTCGCCGCCGAAGATCGCGCCGGTGCGGGCCATCTCGGCCTTGATGAAGGAGTGGCCGACGCGCGTACGGACCGGGTTGCCGCCGTGCTCCCTGACGACCTCCGGGACCGACCAGGAGGTGATGAGGTTGTGGATCACCGTGCCGCCGGGATGCTTGGCGAGTTCACGCTCGGCGACCAGGGCCGTGATCGCCGACGGTGACACGCCCCTCCCCCGCTCGTCGACGACGAAGCAGCGGTCCGCGTCGCCGTCGAAGGCCAGGCCCAGGTCCGCGCCTTCGGCCAGCACGCGCGCCTGGAGGTCCACGATGTTCCGGGGATCGAGCGGGTTGGCCTCGTGGTTGGGGAACGTGCCGTCCAGCTCGAAGTACATCGGGACCAGGTCGACGGGCAGCCCCGCGAAGACTGTGGGGACCGTGTGGCCCCCCATGCCGTTCCCCGCGTCGACCACGACCTTCAGCGGGCGGATCGCCGAAAGCTCGACCAGGGACAGCAGATGTGCCGCGTAATCGGTCAACGTGTCACTCTGCGTGATCGTTCCCGGCTGCGCCGCCCGCTCCGGGGGCCCCTCGGCCAGCCAGGTCTCGACCAGCGCGCGGATCTCGGCCAGGCCGGTGTCCTGCCCCACCGGCGCGGCGCCGGCGCGGCACATCTTGATGCCGTTGTACTGCGCCGGGTTGTGCGACGCGGTGAACATCGCGCCCGGCAGATCCAGCGCCCCGCTCGCGTAGTACAGCTGGTCCGTCGAGCACAGCCCGATCAGCGTGGCGTCCGCCCCGCGCCGGACGGCGCCCTTGGCGAAGCTCGCCGACAGGTGGGGCGAGGAGGGCCGCATGTCGTGACCGACGACGATCGCCGTGGCACCCGTGACTTCCACGAAGGCCGCTCCGAACAGCTCGACGAGCCGGTCGTCGAGCTGGTCCGGATATACGCCACGTACGTCGTACGCCTTCACGATCTGGCCCAAGTCGGCCACGGCCACCCCTCCTGAGGTTTCTGCGGACAGTCAGCACAAACTACCCGCGCCCTCGGCGAGATCCGACGACAGCCCCTACGGCAGCATCCACCCCAGGACGAAGGTGCTCTGACCCACCACGATCAGACACATCACCAGCAGCAGTCCGAGACTCCACGGCAGGACCTTCCTCAGGAGGTCACCTTCCTTGCCCGCGAGGCCGACCGCGGCGCACGCGATCGTCAGATTCTGCGGAGAGATCATCTTGCCGAGCACTCCACCGGAGCTGTTCGCCGCCGCCAACAGCTCGGGCGACAGGCCGGATTCACGTGCCGCCGTGACCTGGAGCGCGCCGAAGAGCGCGTTGGCCGAGGTGTCGGAGCCGGTGACGGCGACGCCGAACCACCCCAGCACGGGCGAGAGGAACGCCAGCCCGGCGCCCGCCGCCGCGACGAAGTGGCCGATGGTGGCCGCCTGTCCGGAGAGGTTCATGACGTACGCGAGGGCCAGCACGGACACGACGGTGAGGATCGCGTACCGCAGTTCGTGCAGGGTGGCCGCCCATTCCTTCAGCGCGTCCTTCGCCTTGAGGCCGATCACCCCGGCCGTCAGGAGGCCCGCGATCAGGACGAGCGTGCCGCCGGTCGAGATGAGCGGCAGCGAGAAGACGTTGGCCCCGACCGGCTTCCCCTCCGAGTCGGCGACGTCGAGGAACGGCCAGTTGAAGGACCGCGTCGCCTTGGCCAGCAGGTCCTTGACCGGTGGGATCTGCGCGAGGGAGAAGATCACCACGATCAGGCCGTACGGGGCGTAGGCGCGGACGACTTCGCGGCGGTCGTCCGCGACGTCCAGGTCCTCGCTGCGCGCGCCCTTCAGTACGGAGGTCCGCACCGCCTCGTCGGCCGGCTTGCGCGCGCTCGGTACGGCGAGCAGCGCGGCGGCGCCCACCAGCGCGGCCCCGATGTCGGCGAGTTGGGCCGAGACGAAGTTCGACGCGACGAACTGCGCGACGCCGAAGGCGAATCCGCATGCCAGGGCGGGCGCCCAGGTCTCGCGCAGGCCCCGCTTGCCGTCGACGAGTCCGACGAGCACCAGGGGTACGACCACGGCGAGCAGCGGCGTCTGGCGGCCGACGACCGAGGCGACGGTGTCCAGCGGCAGTCCGGTCACCTGGGCCAGGGTCACCACCGGCGTGCCCATCGCGCCGAAGGCCACGGGCGCGGTGTTGGCCACGAGGGCGACGACGGCCGCCTTGACCGGGTCGAAGCCGAGCGCCACGAGCATCACCGCGGAGATCGCGACGGGGGCGCCGAAGCCGGCGAGCGCTTCGAGGAGCGCGCCGAAGCAGAAGGCGACGACGAGCGCCTGGATGCGCGGGTCGTCGGAGAATCGCCCGAACGAGCGTCGCAGGATGTCGAAGTGCCGGGTGCGGACCGTCATCCGGTACACCCAGAGGGCGTTGACGACGATCCACATGATCGGGAAGAGACCGAAGACGACGCCCTGCGCGCCGGCGGAGACGGTCTGGCCGATCGGCATCCCGAACGCGAGCCAGCCGACCAGGACGGCGACGGCCAGACCGATGAGTCCGGCGCGATGAGCCTTCATACGGACGGCGCCGAGCAGCACCAGCACGGTGACCAGGGGAAGCGCGGCGACCAGGGCGGACAGGCCGAGTGAATCGGCGACGGGTTCCAATTGCTGTTCGAACACGACAGGGGCCTCCGAATTCCGCGATGCGGAAAGTGATCTCTCACGGCTGGGAGGCATGATCGTGTCCACGACAAGTGAGGTCAATGGCCCGTGCAGGATCCGTCACGGAAACCCACGGACGGATTCAGCGCGACCGGGAGGCCCGGCCGGACTCAGGATTCGGGAACCAGCGCCAAGAAGCGGGGCCGGCGGGAGCCGGGCTCAGGAATCGGGGGAACGCAGCACCCGCAGGTGCCCGCGGCGCCCGACCTCCGTCTGATCCGCCCCACGCGGTCCGCCGCCGGGGCCACCCGCGCGCTCCGGAGGGCGCGCGGCCTCACGCACCGCGTTCGCCAGGGCTTCGAGATCGTCACCGCTGGGCCGGGCCGGCGCCGAGCCGTCCGTGAGCCGGACGACCTCCCAGCCGCGTGGCGCGGTGAGTCTCTCGCTGTGTTCTGCGCACAGGTCATAGCAATGGGGCTCGGCATACGTGGCGAGCGGGCCGAGGACCGCGGTCGAATCGGCATAGACGTACGTCAGTGTCGCGACAGCGGAACGGCCGCACGCGGTGCGCGAACAGCGACGTACAGGGCTCACGATGTTGGACGGTACCGCACTCTTGAGCGGGCCGCGACGACTCTCCCCCACGCCACTCGACCGTGTCGTGACACGGCATTCGCCCCGCCCGGCGCGCTTGTAACTGCCCTGACCTGCACGGGAAGAGGCGTAACCGGCCAATCACCGTCAGTGATCCAGTCATCACTTGGGGCAAATCCCGCCAATGAAGGCGAGCGCCACGATCCGGCGGACCTAGCGAAACGAGCCCAAGCTTGGCCGGAATGCTCAATTTGCGACATGCCGTCCGGCGGGCTCGCGAGGCCGTCGCGGCGTCTCCCGGAGAGCTACCCTGCGTCAGTGATGGACAGTCCCGTACCGCCGCAGCCGACCGAGCCGAGACCCCGCCGCCGTGACCGCCACGGCCGCGGAATGCGCGGGCCGGTCGCCCCGCCGCAGGTTCCGCTATCGGCGAGCCGCTCGGACTCGTTCCGTGATCTCGTACGGGACTCCGTGGAGCGGTTGGAGCGGCGCTGGCCCCAGCTGGCGGAGATCGACTTCCTGGTGCTCGACGTGCCCGGCGCGGAGGACGAGTCGGTACCGCTCGGCCGGTCCGTTCCCGAGGGCAAGGACCGGCCCGCGCGCATCGTCGTCTACCGGCGGCCCGTCGAGATCCGTACGAAGAACCGCGAGGAGCGCGCCATGCTCGTCCACGAGGTCGTGGTCGAGCAGGTCGCCGAACTGCTCGGGCTCTCACCGGAGTCGGTCGACCCGCGGTACGGCCAGGACTGACCGCGCGGGACCGACCGCACGGGACCGACCGCACGGGACCGCGAGCGTGGCGGCCCCGCCCGGCGTCACTTCAGTACGGAGAGGTCTTCCTTCGTCGCCGGTACGGAGACCATGCCCCGGTCGTCCGGCATCGTCTGCACCGTGAACATCGGTACGCCGTCCTGCGTCACCGCCAGCGTGCGTGCCGCGTAGACCGGACCGCCCGACTCGGACTCGACCGTCAGCGCGTACGAGCCCTTGAGCCCCGCCGGCACGGGCGGGGTGACGGCCTGTGTCGTACCGCCCTTGACGGTGTACGTCTTGACGGTCTGCTCACCGCCCCCGCTGCCCGCCGAGGCCGTGACCTTCACCGTCCCTGCCTTGTCCGGCGCGGTGAGCGACAGCGTCGAGCCCTTGGCCTTGTTGTCGGTGACCGTCGCGCGCTCCGTCACGGGGCCGGTCGCCGGGATGAAGGCGACCTCCTGGTCGGTGCCCTTGCCCCGTACGACGCGCAGCGCGGCGACCACCGGGGTCTCGCCCCTGGCCTCTCCCGGGCCGATGAGGACCGAGCCGGCCTCGCCCTTGGTGACGTCCCCCAGGTCGAGCGAGGCCGTCATGCCCGACTTCACGTTGAGCGGCTCGGCGGCGGAGGAGGGGACGATCGTGCCGCTCTTGCCAGCCAGTTGCACCTTCAGCTCGGCGTCGTCCTCACCGGGCGCGAAGACCACCAGTCGTACGGAGGTGGCGTCGGCCGGGATTCCGGGAAGCACCGCGCGGGGCGCGGGATCGGCCGATGCGGCCAGCCAGTCGCCGCCGATCTTCTCGTCGGCGGCGTTCACCACGGCGCCCACGCGGCCCGTACGGCTGCTGACATGGACGGTGACGTTCGGCTCGGCCTCGCCCGTGAGGGTCGACAGCAGGACGGGGACGCTGGAGCGCGCCGGGACCGGAATGCCTTCTCCCGTCGTGGACTTGAGAAGGCCCTCCTTGCCGTACAGCGCGATGTCGACGACGGCCGCCGTGTCGTCCGGGTTGGTGACGTGGACGTAGTCCTGGCGCGACTTGTCCGT
The DNA here is from genome assembly GCF_042670825.1 of Streptomyces sp. NPDC057137. NCBI lineage: Bacteria > Bacillati > Actinomycetota > Actinomycetes > Kitasatosporales > Streptomycetaceae > Streptomyces > Streptomyces sp. NPDC057137. The sequence goes on from NZ_JBHUUW010000028.1 coordinate 14,574, forward strand.
GGACGCGCCGGGGAACCAGAAGTCGGTGTCGGGGGCGGTGCAGGTCATGCCGAGCAGCCCACGCGAGTCGCCGGCCGTGACCGTGGTGGTCTGCTGGGTGGTCCAGCCGGGCGCGAGAGAGCCGGTGGCGGTGCCGACGAGCGCGGGGGCGTCCGCGCCCTTCTTGGTCCCGGAGACGGGCTTACCGGGCTCCTTGAGGGCCAGGAACGGCTTGGCCTTCGCGTCCGCCCCGTCCGCCGCGGGCTCCTTCGCCTCCTCGTCCTCGGCCTTGTCGTCCTTCGCTTCGTCGTCCTTCGCCTTGTCGTCGGTCTTCTTCTCGTCGTCGGCGGTGTCCGTGTCGTCCAAGGGCGCGACGGACGGCGCCAGTTCGGCGGCCCCACCCGTGCCCTCCCCCGCCGTTCCGGCCGGGGTGAAGGACGTGTACACCGTCTCGGCGAGCTCCGACGTGCTCGGCGCGGGGCAGAGCAGGCTGCTGCGCTCCACGGGTACCCGCGCGGGCGCCTTCGCCGTCGTCGTCGTGTCGGCGGAGTCGGGCGCGGTGACGGCGGCGAACCCGGTGACCGCCGCGAGTGCCGTCGCGGCCGCGATGAGGGAGAGGGTCGTGCGGTTCACTGGTTGCTGCTCCCGTCGGGACGCTGCTCGTTCTCGTTGCCGTCGGTGTACGGCTGTTGGGCGTCGGTGTAGGGCTGCTGCCCTTCCGCGTACGGCTGTTGGACGACGTATCCGTACTGGTCGTACTGCACCTGTGCCTGCTGCTGGTACTGGTCCGCCGGGTACTGCGGGTAGATCTGGTACCCGTCGGCGTCGTACTGAGGAGCGCCTTCGTACTGAGGAGCGCCCTCGTACTGCTGCGTGCCCTCGAACTGCTGCGTACCGTCGTACTGCTGCCCGCCCTGGTAGGGGGCGCCTTCGTACTGCTGCTGTTCGTTCTGCCCGCCTTGGTACTGCTGTTCATTCGTGTACGAGCCGTAGTCCGCGCCCTGGTAGGCCGTCTGGGCCGGCCGGCCGCCGTCCCACTCTCCGTACGACTGCTGCTGCGGAACAGCCGCGGCGGCGACGTACGGGGCCTCCGCCGGCTCCGGCGGAACGGTCTCGGCAGGGTCGGTGCCTTCCACCGTCTCCGTCCCCGGCTCGGCCTCCGCCTGCGCGGCGGCCCGCAGCCTGCGTGCCCGGCGCCCCTCGCCCGACACGGGCTGTGCTGGCACCTCGGCGCCCTCCTCGGGCAGGTCGTCGTCGATCTCCTTGCGCCGCCCCGGCAGGGCGAGCACGAGCAGTACGACGGCGAGCGCGCCCTGCGCCCAGACCCACGCGCTGTGGGTGAACGTGTCCTCGTAGGTGAGGTCGAGCCTGCCGCCCTCGGCGGGGAGTTCGAATCCCTGCGCCCAGCCGTCGACGGTCGTCTTCTCCAGGACGCGGCCGTCGAGCGTGGCCTGCCAGCCCTCGGCGGCCCGGTCGGCGATCCGCAGCACCCGACCGGCCTTGCCGGCCGGGATGTCGGTGTGGGCCTCGACCGTGGACGACCCGACGGGCAGGGGCTCGGCGTCGCTCTCGCCCTCGACGATCGTGGCCCGCGAGATCTGGCGGTCGACGCGCCACAGCGCGCTGCCGTCGAGCTGGCTGAGCCTGCTCAGGCCGGGGGTGGAGTCGAGCACGCGCGACATCTGCGCCGGGGCGCCGTCCCGCACGAGGACGTAGCGGATCGCGAAGCCGCTGAGCTGGTCGGTCTGGTCCGCGCCGGAGCCCGCGACGAGGCGTCCGACGACCTTGTCGAGCCCGGGGTCGCTGCCGCCCGACTCGGTCAGCTCGGCGTCACCGAGCCGGCCGCCGGAGCCGCGCACGAGCGAGTACGAGACCTCCGCGGGCGACGTACCACCGAGGATCAGCGTGCGCGGCTGGTCGCGGGTGATGCTCTCCTCGGCGACGAACGCCGGTACCTGCACCGGGTCGCGCCGCTCCAGCGGGCCGGACGCGCCGCTGATCATCCAGCCGCCCGCCGCGAGCAGCGGCGCCGCCCCTGCGGCGAGGGCGATGACCGCCGCGACGGGCTGTCGCCAGCCGAAGCTCTGGCTGGCGACGCGCTCCTTGGCGCCGTCGGCGCCGAGCACGGCCGCCGCGATGAGCGCGAGACCGTAGACGAGGGTGGCGGGGCCCGCCCAGCCGGAGTTGTTCGCGAGGACGGCGAAGACCAGCGCCACGAGGGCGGCCACCCAGGCCGCCCGTACGGCGAACTGCCGCTCGCCGCGCAGCAGCGCGGCCAGTGCCGCCAGGACGACGCCGAGCAGCAGCACCCCGCCCGCGGCCTTGGGGCCGCCGGGGCTCATGCCGAGCAGATCGAGCGCGGTGGCCTGTCCCGTACCGAATTCCAGTCCCGCTTCGCGGAAGAGGTCGCCCGGTGCCGTCAGCAGCGAGAGCGACCAGGGGGCCAGCACGAGCAGCGGGGTGCCGACGACGGCCAGCAGGCGCAGCCCGTACGCCACGATGTCGTCGCGGCGCAGGGCCAGGACGACGAGGCCGAGGACGAGCGCCATCGGCCAGACGACGGGCGTGAAGGCCATCACGAAGGTGAGCAGGAAGGTGTAGGCCCAGGTGGCGCGCCAGCTGCCGCGCGTGGTGCTCGGGGCGCCCGCGGTGCCCGTCTGGGGGTCGGCGCGGAAGCCGTACGCCGCGACGGCCGCCCGCGCGATCAGCGGCAGCAGGATGGCCAGCACGGCCGTGCCGAGCCGCCCGGTGGCCAGGGCGCCGGTGGCGGCGGGCAGGAAGGCGTACGCGACGCTCGCCCAGGCCCGCAGCAGCTTCGACTCGATGAGCGGCCGGGAGGCGAAGTACGCGGTGACTCCGGCCAGCGGTACGGAGCAGACGAGCAGCAGGGTCAGCGCGAAGCCGGTCGACCCGAGGAACAGCGCCGACAGGGCGGCGAGGACCGCGAGGTACGGCGGCGCCGTCTGGGTGCCGCCCGTTCCGATGGGGTGCCAGCCGTCGGCGTAACGGGACCACAGGCCCGCCACCTCCGGCGGCGCGGGCAGCAGGGCGCCGCCCGCGAGTGCGCCGCCGCCGAGCAGTGCGCGGCAGGCGACGAGAGAGACGACGAGAAGTACGGCGAACAGGACGGGGCCCGGCTTGTGCGCGAGGCGCTTCAGCCGCGCGAACTGCTCGATCTCCAGAAAGTCCGCGTCGTCCCCGCCGGGGCCCGACTCCACGACGCCGTGGCGTGAGCCACCGGCCTCAGTCTCGGAGCCGCCACCGAGGCTTCCAGCTACTTGCTCGACCGTTGCCCGGACGGTGGCGCCGGGTGGCGGGAAAAGCGCGCGAAGTTCGCTTGCTTCGACGACGCCTTTGCCTCGTCGTTTTCGCGCGCCGATGATTCTGCCGGGCCGCAGGAGCGTGCCCGACAGACCCATGACTTCGTCGACGGCCTGTCCGGGCGCCTTGCCTACCAAGTAGGCGACGGTGCGCAGGAGCGTGCCGACGACGAGCCGCAGTAGTACGTAGGGCAGCACGGCGCCGCGCGAGTTGACGAGCATCGTGTAGACGGCGCCGGCCTTGTCGACCCGGTGCGGGTTGACGACGGAGCGGCCCGCGCAGTCGACGGTACGGCGCTCGCGTGCGGCGGCCTCGGCGTGCCGGAGGACGGCGTCGGGTGCGACGAGCACCCGGTGTCCCGCGGCGTGGGCGCGCCAGCACAGGTCGACGTCGTCGCGCATCAGGGGGAGCCTGCGGTCGAAGCCGCCGAGTTCCTCCCAGACGTCCCGGCGGATGAGCATGCCCGCGCTGGAGACGGAGAGCACGGTACGGACCTGGTCGTGCTGGCCCTGGTCCTGTTCACGCCGGTCGAGGCCGGTCCAGCGGCGTCCGCTGTTGGCGATGGAGACGCCGACCTCCAGAAGCTGCTTGCGGTCGTACCAGCCGCGCAGCTTGGGGCCGACGATCGCGGCGTGCGAGTCGGTGTCGACGACGCGCAGGAGTTCGGTGAGGGCGTCGGGGTCGGGCGCGCAGTCGTCGTGGAGCAGCCACAGCCACTGCACGGGTTCGCCGTGGGGCAGTTCGGGCATGTCGTACGCGTCGTCGTGCCAGGTCCGGGTGGCCGGGTCCCAGCCGCTCGGGCGTTTCAGATACGGCAGGTCGTCGGGCGTGAGCACGCCGGCGGTACGGATCGCCTCCTCGACGGCCGTACCGAAGCTGGTGCGGCGGGCGAGGTGGACGACGCGGTCCGGGCCGAGCGATTCGGTGAGCAGCGTGGCCGATTCGTCGGCGCTGCCGGTGTCGGCGGCGATGACGTTCTGTACGGGGCGTTCCTGGCCGATCAGCCCGGTGAGGGCGTCGGGGAGCCAGCGGGCACCGTCGTGGGAGACGAGCACCGCGGTCACGACGTGCCGTGGGTACTCCGGTGCGGTGGCTGAATCGAACGCGGCTGTGGTGGCGGACATCGAGGTAGGGGCCCTCCGGCCGGGGGGTCGCCCCGACGGGGCGTTGGGGCGTCTCGGACGGGGCCCCACACTAACGGTACGAACAAGCGCCGGATCGCCGAGCGCCTGGACAAACCGGACGACCTGGGAGACAGCGCCGGGCCGGGCCGCCCGCGCCGGTCACGACAACGGTCCGCCGCCTGCGAAGAGGACGCAGACCACGGACCGTTCAGAAAATGTCGCGCGAGGTAACACGCGGGCTATCGCGCAGGGTGCGACTGGAGAATGGCCGGAACTGTTCAAACCGCGGCCTTCTTGAGACGGCGGCGTTCACGCTCGGAGAGACCGCCCCAGATACCGAATCTCTCGTCGTTGGCGAGGGCATACTCCAGGCATTCGGAGCGGACCTCACAGGCGAGACAGACCTTCTTCGCCTCGCGGGTGGAGCCGCCCTTCTCGGGGAAGAAGGACTCGGGATCGGTCTGGGCGCACAACGCGCGCTCCTGCCAGCCGAGTTCCTCGTCCGCGTCCTCGACCAGCAGTTGTTCGAACAGCTCGGTCATGTGCGCCCCTCGTCTGTCTTTACGTCCCCGTGCTTGCGGCCGTTACCGTTTTCGGCCGAACGACACGAGTGAAATTACAAGTGTGCGGATACGAGCCAGTCAAGCCGAGATCTGCTATTGGTCCCGGTATTCACTCTGCGGAACCAAGGCTATGCGGAAAGTGTTCAAATCACCAAAAACCTGACACATGCCACTGGCCTGCCCGCATCCACTCCTCCCCGAGGGAGACGTCAGGAGCCTCGTCGGTGTTGCGATCCAGCCACGGAAGCGATCCGAATCACAGTCCGATCACGGCAGCGCGACGGTGTTTGCGAGCACGGCTGCTGCGCCATGTCTCCACGTCAGCGGCTGCACAAACCTTTCTCCGAACTCAGTAACCGGATGAGGTGAAACATTGCCGCCAAATCGGTCATTGAGTTGACAAGCGGGAACCGTTCCCGCCACCTTTGAATGCATGCCGGTCAACTCAGCCTCGTACGCGATCCACACCCGTGGATTCCGCAGCGCTGTCCAGGCCCGCTGTTGCTGTTCCTGTTGTCCGAGCTGTTGAGCCACTGAAGCTCCGGCCGAACACATCGTTCGCCCCGTTCGCACCGTCTCCGCGTTTTCGCGCTTCTCGCATCTCCGCTCACCTCCCGTAGCTCGCTCAGGCCTTCTGCCGAGGAACCTCCACACCCATGAACAGCGACAGCGACCTTCAGATCGCAGGCGACCTCCTTGAGGTGCCGCACCTTCTCCAGCCCGCGCGGGAGCATCCCGGCACCGTGGCCGAGTTCGCCGGTCTGGCCCGTGCCATCGCCGCCGACCGCGCGCGGTGGGCCACGCTCGTCCGGTACGACGCCACCAGCCGCTGGTACCACCGGCTGAGCGCCGGCCCCGGCTACGAGGTGTGGCTGCTCTCCTGGGTGCCCGGCCAGCGCAGCGGCCTGCACGACCACGGCCGCTCGTCCGGCGTCCTGACCGTCCTCGACGGCGAACTGACGGAGCGTACGCAGACGGCCAGCCGCTCGCTCGGCGGCGGCGCGCAGCGGGTCTTCGCCCCCGGATACGTCCACGAGGTGGTCAACGATTCGCTCGAACCGGCCGTGAGTCTGCACATCTACTTCCCGGGTCTGACCGAGATGCCGATGCACTCCGCCCGGTGCGCCCCGGCGGCCCAGGATGTCGTACCCGCCTGACAAACTGCACAGCATGCGCATTGTGGTTCTGGCCGGCGGTATCGGTGGTGCCCGTTTCCTGCGTGGCCTCAAACAGGCCGCGCCGGACGCGGACATCACGGTGATCGGCAACACCGGTGACGACATCCATCTGTTCGGGCTGAAGGTCTGCCCGGACCTCGACACGGTGATGTACACCCTCGGGGGTGGCATCGATGAAGAGCAGGGCTGGGGGCGCGAGGGCGAGACGTTCCAGGTCAAGGCGGAGCTCGCGGCGTACGGCGTGGGGCCCGAGTGGTTCGGCCTCGGCGACCGCGACTTCGCCACCCACATCGTCCGCACACAGATGCTGGGCGCCGGTTATCCGCTGAGCGCGGTCACCGAGGCGCTCTGCGCGCGCTGGAAGCCCGGGGTGCGGCTGCTGCCGATGTCCGACGACCGCGTCGAGACACACGTCGCCGTCGACGTGCCGGACAGCCCCACCGGCGAGCGCAAGGCCGTGCACTTCCAGGAGTACTGGGTGAAGATGCGCGCCTCCGTGGAGGCCCACGCGGTCGTGCCCGTCGGCGCCGACCAGGCCAAGCCGGCGCCCGGCGTGCTGGAGGCCGTCGCCCAGGCCGACGTCATCCTCTTCCCGCCGTCCAACCCCGTCGTCAGCATCGGCACGATCCTGGCCGTGCCGGGGATCCGCGAGGGCATCGCCGACGCCGGGGTGCCGGTCGTCGGGCTCTCGCCGATCGTCGGGGACGCGCCCGTACGCGGCATGGCCGACAAGGTCCTCGCGGCGATCGGCGTCGAGTCGACGGCCACCGCCGTGGCGCAGCACTACGGTTCGGGGCTGCTGGACGGCTGGCTGGTCGACACGGTGGACGCGGCCTCCGTCACGGAGATCGAGGGCGCGGGAATCCGCAGCAGGGCCGTACCGCTGATGATGACGGACCTGGCCGCGACCACCGCGATGGCGCGTGAGGCGCTGGCGCTGGCCGAGGAGGTGCGGACGTGACGTCCTACGAAGCGTCCTACGAAGGCGATCCCGAGGCTCTGTCGTACAGCGTGCGGGCGCTCGAAGGGCTGCCGGAGGTTCGCGCGGGGGACGATCTCGCGAAGCTGATCGTCTCGGCGGGGCCCGGTCTGGCCGACGGGGACATCCTCCTCGTCACGTCGAAGATCGTGTCCAAGGCCGAGGGCAGGATCGTCGAGGCGCGGGACCGCGAGGCGGCGATCGACGCGGAGACCGTCCGCGTCGTCGCGCGGCGCGGACCGCTGCGGATCGTGGAGAACCGGCAAGGTCTGGTGATGGCCGCGGCCGGTGTCGACGCGTCCAACACCCCTTCGGGGACGGTGCTGTTGCTGCCCGAGGACTCCGACGCCTCGGCCCGCGCGATCCGGGACGGGCTGCGGGACGCGCTGGGCGTGGACGTCGGTGTGATCGTCACGGACACCTTCGGCCGACCCTGGCGCAACGGGCTGACGGACGTCGCGATCGGCGCGGCGGGAGTGCGGGTCCTGGACGATCTGCGCGGCGGTACGGACGCGCACGGCAATCCGCTGAGCGCGACGGTCGTCGCTCTCGCCGACGAACTGGCCGCCGCGGGCGACCTGGTGAAGGGCAAGGCCGCCGGACTGCCGGTGGCGGTGGTGACCGGACTGGCCCGGCTGGTGGGCGAATCACCGGACGGCGCGCGGGCGATGGTGCGGGTCGCGGCCGACGACATGTTCCGGCTCGGGACGTCCGAGGCGGTACGGGAAGCGGTCACCCAGCGGCGTACGGTCCGGGAGTTCACCGACGAGCCGGTCGATCCGGGCGCGGTGCGCCGCGCGGTCGCCGCCGCCGTGACGGCGCCGGCGCCGCATCACACGACGCCGTGGCGGTTCGTCCTGCTGGAGTCGCCCGAGTCGCGCGTCCGGCTTCTCGACGCGATGCGGGACGCGTGGATCGCGGACCTGCGCCGCGACGGCAAGTCGGAGGAGTCCGTGGCCAAGCGGGTGCGGCGCGGGGACGTGCTGCGCGCCGCGCCGTATCTGGTGGTGCCGTGCCTGGTGGCGGACGGCGCGCATACGTACGGGGACGAGCGCCGCGACACGGCAGAGCGCGAGATGTTCGTGGTCGCGACGGGCGCCGGTGTGCAGAACTTCCTCGTGGCGCTGGCGGGTGAGCGGCTCGGCTCCGCGTGGGTGTCGTCGACGATGTTCTGCCGCGATGTCGTACGGGACGTGCTCGAACTGCCCGCGAACTGGGACCCGATGGGCGCGGTGGCGGTCGGGCACGCGGCGGCGGAGCCGAGGAGCAGGCCGGGGCGCGCGCCGGAGGACTTCATCGAGGTGCGGTGAGCACGGCTCCGGCGGCGCGCGCCACAGGCTCTACAGGTGGGCGATTCGGCCGACGGGCATGCGGGGGGCGCGGCGTGGTGGCGTACGGCCCGTGAGGAGGATGAGCCGTACGGCGCGGTGGCGCTGCCCGGCGTACGGCTCCAGCAGTTCGAGCATCCCGGCGTCGTCGGTGTCGGGGCGGCCGGCGAGCGCGTAGCCGATGATGCCCGGCAGATGGAGGTCGCCCACGGTGACGGCGTCCGGGGCGCCGTTCGACCGCTGAAGTACTTCGGCGGAGGTCCACGGGCCGATGCCGGGGATCAACTCCAGTCGGGCGGCGGCGAGTTCGGGCTCCATGGCGGCAGCCTCCTCCAGCCGGCGGGCGACGCGGACCGCGCGCACGATGGTGTCGGAGCGCTTGGAGTCGACGCCGGCCTTGTGCCACTCCCAGGACGGGATCATGGCCCAGGTGCGGGGGTCGGGCATGACGTACATGCCGCGGTCGCGACGGCCGTCGGGTGAGTCGCCGTACGGGCCGGGCGCGGGCTCGCCGTACTTCCGTACGAGATGGCGCCAGGAGCGGTTCGCCTCGATCGTCGTGACCTTCTGCTCCAGGACCGACGGGATCAGCGACTCCAGGACGAGGCCGGTACGGCACAGGCGCAGGCCGGGGCGGCGGCGCTGGGCCGCGGCGAGGAGCCGGTGGCGCGGGACGAAGGCGGCGGGGTCGTCCGACGCGCCGAGCAGCTCGGGCAGCCGCTCCAGCAGCCAGTCGGCCCCGGGGCCCCACGCCTCGGCGCGCACGCCCCCGTCGCCGGCCCTGACCCGCAGGGTGCCGGGCCCGGCGGGCGTCCGGGTGGCGCGGACGGCGGAGCCGTCGGAGGCGGTACGGAAGGTGGGGTCGGCGGGGCCGCGGCGGAGGGGCCCGAGGACGAGCCCCAACTCGAAGGCGTCGCCCGGCGGGGTCCAGAGTCGGGTCTTCGCGGTCTCGCCGCTGCCGTCGCCGCCGGTCCGGGGGACGGGCAGGGCGGTCGTACAGGTTCGGGGGGCGAAGCGGCCTGCCACAGGGGTCCTCGGGGGTCGGGGTCTGTGACGAGGGTAGGCGGTGCCGGAGCGGGGCCTCTCCCCTACCCCGCCCCTTCCCGAAACCGGGGGCAGGCCCCCGGACCCCCGTGCCGGGGCGGTTACGCGGCGCCGTGAACGATCCGCAGGGCCGGAGCCGACGCACCGGCCCTCCGGGCGGTCCGGAGCTTCCGGGGCGCACCCCTCCCGGGCCCCCGTGCCGGGGCGGTTACGCGGCGGGCGGGCGTTTGTCCTCAATCGCCGGACGGGCTCAGTACGGCCGCCGGGCGGGCTCAGTGAGCCCGTCCGGCGATCGAGCGACAAGCGCTACTCGTCCGACGAGAAGCGGATCGAGGCGGGCGGGAGTGTGACGTCGCACCAGACGCGCGCCCCGGCGCGCAGTTCGTTGTCCGGGCCCACCGTCGCGCCGTCGCCGATCACCGCGCCCGACAGTGCCGTACGGGCCCCCACGCGCGCCCCCGCGCCCACCAGGGAGTCCGTGATGACCGCCCCGGGGCCGATCACCGCGTTGTCCAGGATCGCGCTGCCCGAGATACGGGCGCCCTCCGCGATCACCGCGCCCGCGCCGATCACCGTGCCCGCCGTGAGCTTCGCGTCCGGGGCGACCGTGGCCGTCGGGAGGACGAGGCGGTCGCCGCAGCGGCCGGGGACAGCGGGCGACGGGGCCACGCCCAGGACCAGGTCCGCCGAGCCGCGCACGAAGGCCTGGGGGGTGCCCAGGTCCAGCCAGTACGTCGAGTCGACCATGCCCTGCAGATGCGCCCCCGACTCCAGCAGGCCCGGGAACGTCTCGCGTTCCACCGACACCGGGCGGCCGGCCGGGATCGAGTCGATCACCGAGCGGCGGAAGACGTACGCCCCCGCGTTGATCTGGTCGGTGACGATCTCCTCCGGTGTCTGCGGCTTCTCCAGGAACGCCGTGACCCGGCCGTCGTCGTCCGTCGGCACCAGCCCGAACGCCCTCGGGTCGTCGACCCGTGTCAGATGCAGCGAGACGTCCGCCCCCGACGACGCGTGGGTGTCGACCAGCGCGCCGATGTCGAGGCCCGTCAGGATGTCGCCGTTGAAGATGAGCACCGGGTCGTCGGGTCCGGAGTCCAGCCGGGAGGCGACGTTGCGGATCGCGCCGCCGGTGCCGAGTGGCTCGTGTTCGGTGACGTACTCGAGGCGCAGGCCGAGCGACGAGCCGTCTCCGAAGTACGGCTCGAACACCTCGGCCAGATACGACGTCGCGAGGACGATGTGCTCGACCCCGGCGGCCCGCGCCCGTCCCAACTGGTGTGCGAGGAACGGGACGCCGGCCGCCGGGACCATCGGCTTTGGCGTGTGCACCGTGAGCGGCCGGAGCCGGGTGCCCTTGCCGCCGACCAGGAGGATCGCTTCAGTCACCTTGTTCGTCTCTGCTTCCTGCTGGGGACGACGGTCCCCCGTGCAGGGGGTGACCAGCCAGTCTAGGAGCGTCCCTGATACTTCGCGGCGGATACGCGCACCGCGCCCAGCTTGCTGTACAGCCTGTTGCCGGGGCAGTCGGTCACGAACCCGTCCCGGTGGCCCGAGATCGCGTTCATGCTGACCTTCTTGCCCTTCTTGTATTTGTTGCTCCCCGCCGACGTCAGCGTCACCTTGCCCTTGGGGTTGATCCCGTGCAGCCCGAGCTTCCAGGCCGCGAGCTTGGCGACCGCCGTCGTGACGGCCGCGGGCGGGTTGGTCGTCGAGTACGACCCGAGGACGGCGATGCCCGTGCTGTTCGTGTTGAAACCGAGAGTGTGAGCGCCCATGACCGGCTTCGTCACGCCACCGGCGCGCCCCTCGTAGATGTTTCCGCACTTGTCGATGGCGAAGTTGTAGCCGATGTCCCGCCAGCCGCTGCTCGTCACGTGGTAGCGGTAGATACCGCGAATGACGGAGGGCGCCTGCTTGCAGGTGTAGTTGTTGCCCGTCGCGCTGTGATGGACGAAGGCGGCCTTCACCGTCTTCGTGTAGCCGAGCTGCCTCTCGCGCAGCTTCTCGTTCGCGCCCCATCCCTTGCGCGAGATGATCTTCGGGCGCGGGGCCTTGTACGGCTTGGCGACGGCGCCCGTGGCGCTCCCCGCCCCCGTGGTCGCCTTGCCGGAGTCGGCTGAGCCGGCGGAGTCGTCGGAGTCCGTCGGGACGGCCTGGCCCCGGGAGGCGTCGGCCTCCGTCACCGGCAGTTGCTCCGGCGCCTCCCCCGGGTCGACCAGTTCCAGGCTCAGTCCGTGCGGCAGCGACGCGCGGGCGGGGCGGGTGTCCGGGTCGGCGTCGGGGTTGTCGTGCCCCTGGACCCGTACCTGGACACCGTCCGACGCCCCGACCCACAGCGGCGCCGTCGAGCCCCGCACGGTGCCGGAGTCGCGTTCCGACGTACCGAGGTCGGCGCCGTGCTCGGCGTTGTGCGTCTCCAGGTCCTGCCAGCCGGACCAGTCGCCCGTTTCGGCGGACCGGTTTCTGACCTGGACCGAGCCGTTGAGTTCGGCGTCGGCGTCGTCCCAGACGACACCGACGAGCGAGAAGGGTTGGACGTCCCGCTGGGGCAGCCCCTGCTCGGTGGCGACACCGGAGGAGCGTTCGGACCCGAGCGGGATCAGTGGCAGCGACTCCGTGGAGCCCGGCACGGGTGAACCCGTCCGAGCGTCCCGGGGAGCCGCCGCAGCCCCGGAGGGCAGGGAGAGCGGGAGTACGAGTGCCGCGGCACAGGCGACGCCGATCGAGGAAGACAGGAATGCACGCATATCCCGATCGTGCGGCCGGCCGGCCGGGCCCGCCTTCCGGGAGCACCCGCGGAAACTGACGGGCCATCGGACCAACCGGTGGACGGCGTCACCGGTACGGCGGTGTGCGCCCGGTCGCCCCGCGTACCCTTGCCCACGTGAACGCCAGCGACCGCACCCCCGCCGACCTGCTGCGATCCGCCCTCGCCACGGATCCGGTCCGCCCCTTGGTCACTTTCTACGACGATGCCACCGGTGAACGCGTGGAATTGTCCGTGGCCACCTTCGCCAATTGGGTGTCCAAGACCGCCAACCTCCTCCAGGGCGACCTCGCCGCCGCGCCCGGCGACCGGCTCGCGCTTCTGCTGCCCGCGCACTGGCAGACCGCGGTCTGGCTGCTCGCCTGCTCCTCGGTCGGGGTGAGCGTCGAGATCGGCGGCGACCCGGCCGGCGCGGACCTCGTCGTCACCGGTCCCGACACGCTGGACGCCGCCCGCGCCTGCCGGGGCGAGCGGCTGGCGCTCGCGCTGCGCCCGCTCGGCGGCCGCTTCCCGCAGCCGCCCGACGGCTTCACCGACTACGCGGTGGAGGTGCCCGGCCAGGGCGACCGGTTCGCCCCGTTCGAGCCGGTGGACCCGGACGCGCCCGCGCTCGTCGTCGCCGGTACGGAACTGACGGCGGCCCAGATCGTCGAGCGGGCCCGCGCCGACGCCACGGCCCTCGGCCTGACGGCCCCCGGCGCCCGGCTGCTGTCCGGCAGGCCGTACGACACCTGGGACGGTCTCTCGGCCGGGCTGTACGCGCCGCTCGCGGCGGGCTCGTCGGTGGTGCTGTGCCGCAATCTGGACCGGCTGCCGGCGGACGGACTGGCCAAGCGGATCGAGAGCGAGCGGGTCACCGGCACGGCCGACGGCACGGCGTAGGAGGACGGTGTCAGGGGACGGCGTACGAGGTACGTGACCACCTCCCGCGGCGACACGGTGACCTGATGGTCCGACGGGTTCCGGCGTGGAACGCCACCTCCGGTAGATGATCGTCGGTAGATCTAGTTCAGTGCACAACCAAGCGCGCGGTTCAGCCGTCTACCCCTGAAACCGGCGGAGCCGTGCGCCGCCGACGCCATGAAGGATGGACTCCGCCGTGACCGACAGTGCTGGCACGCCGCCCGAACCGGACCCCCGGGCAGAGGACGAGCCGCCGACCGCGTCGCCCGGGTCCGACGGCGACACGACCGCGAACGACAGTGGCAACGGAAGCAAGAAGAAGGGACCGGGGAAGGGGAAGGGCAAACCGAAGGGCGGGGCCAAGGCCGGTTCGAAGAGCGAGCCGAAGGCCGCACCGTCCGAGCCCTCCGAGCCCTCCGAGCCGTCCGAGGCCACGGCAGACGGCGCAGACACGGCAGACGCGGCAGACGTGACGGGCCGGAGTGACGAGCCCGTAGCCGCCGCCTCCGTCGTCCCCAAGGCCGAGGCCGTCGCGATCCCCGACGGCGCCGACCCCGAAGACCCCGACCTCGACCCCGCCGCCCCGCGCAAACGCCACTGGCTCCGCTGGACCGCGCTCGCCACCTCCGTCGTCGTCCTCGTCGCCGCCGGTGTCGGCTGGTGGTTCTACCAGAAGCTCGACAGCAACATCACCACGGACACGACCGCCGCGGCGGAGCTGCGGACGTACGAGAAGGAACGCCCCAAACCCATCGCCGTCGACGCGAAGAACATCCTTCTCATCGGCTCCGACACCCGCTCGGGCGCGGGCAACGGCAAGTACGGCCGCGACGACGGCGGCTCGCAGCGCTCCGACACCACGATCCTGCTGCACCTCGCCGCCGACCGGCAGAGCGCGACCGCCATCTCCATCCCGCGCGACCTGATGGTCGAGATCCCGAGCTGCCAGACCTCGGACGGCAGACGCTCCAAGAAGCAGTCAGCGCAGTTCAACTGGGCGTTCCAGTTCGGCGGCGCGGCGTGCTCGATCCGTACGGTCGAAACGCTCACCGGCATCCGCGTCGACCATCACATGGTGATCGACTTCAGCGGCTTCAAGGACATGGTGGACGCGGTCGACGGCGTCGAGGTCTGCCTCAAGAAGCCCGTCGACGACGTCGACGCGCATCTGAAGCTGCCCGCCGGCAAGCAGACCCTCACCGGTGAGGAGGCCCTCGGTTTCGTACGGGCCCGCAAGACCATCGGCGACGGCAGCGACACCGAACGCATGGAGCGCCAGCAGCAGTTCCTCGGTTCGCTCGTCAGGAAGGTGCAGAGCAACGGTGTTCTGCTCAATCCCACGCGGCTGTATCCGGTACTGGACGCGGCGACCAAGTCTCTGACGACCGACCCCGGTCTTAATACCCTCCGGGATCTGTACGACCTGGCGCGGGGCCTGCGGAACGTACCGACGGAAAAGGTTCAGTTCCTGACCGTACCGCGACAGCCTTATGTGAATGACCCGAACCGTGACGAGCTGGTACAGCCGGACGCCGGGCGCCTGTTCACGCAGTTGCGCAAGGACGAGCCCGTTTCGGTCGTGTCGGCCGAGGAGAAGCAGGCCGAGGAGAACACACAGCGTGACGGGGGAAGTTCGAAAACGGATGGAAAGCCGGACGACACGGGACCGTCGAGTGCCACTCCGACTCCGACTTTCCCGGGCACAAATGCCGCCGCGGGCCTGTGTGAGTAAAGGCAATACCAAGGACTGGTCGGCAGTCTATGACGATTGGGCAGATTGCCCCCTTGTAAGAGGAGTCGAATTTGTCACTGGCGTCGCTGGACGCTGAACTGGGCGGATAGTGTGACGCGATCCGGTACATCGGTCGGACCGAGAGGTCGCGCACTGCCGGATCGAAAGACCGAGCGCCTTTGGGGGAAGAGGCGCTTCGCGTGGCACCGACGGAGGACTCAAGCAACCGTGGATGCGCATAGCCGTGGCCAGTCGGACGGGATCGACCCCGCCGACCAGTGGGTACTCAACCCGCAGACCGGCAATTACGAATTGCGACTGAACCACTCCGAAGGGCAGTCGTCCGCCCCTTCTCGCGATGCGGGAAACGGGCAGGGCGCCCCTCGCCGGTCCAGAAACGCGCCACCCACGGACGGTGCGCCGCAAGGCCGTTCCGGCAGAGACCGCAGGGCGCCCGGCGCCGCGGGAGCGGGCGCCGGTGCGAGTGCGGGTACGGGTACCGACGGCGCGGCCGACGACGCGGGGGCGCGTGTTCCCCGCGCCCGTAACTCCTCAGGTTCCACCGGCGCTTCGGGTACGTCCCGGCGGGACGTACCCGGCCAGCGTGGCCGCCGCGCCGCGAACAACGCCGACGCCGCGTCCGCCGCAGCGGGCCGCCGTAAGCGCAAGGCGCCGCCCAAGTCCCGGAAGAAGAAGATCCTCGGCTGGACGGGCGGCATCACGGCGTTCGTCCTCATCGGCGGGGCCGGCGCCGCCTATTACGTGTACCAGGACCTCAACAACAACATCAACACGATCGATGTCGAGGGCGCGGGCAGCGGCGGCTTCAAGAAGGACCAGGCCGTCAACATCCTGGTGATCGGCACCGACAAGCGCACCGGGGCCGGCAACGAGGGCTACGGCGACAAGGCGAGCGTCGGCCACGCCGACACCACGTTCCTCTTCCATGTCTCCAAGGACCGGACGAACGCGACCGCGCTCTCCATCCCCCGCGACCTGATCACCGACATCCCGGACTGCGAGACGAACACCGAGGAAGGCAAGAAGATCGTCCCCGGCGAGCAGGGCGTCCGCTTCAACACGAGCCTCGGCCAGTCCGAGCGGGACCCGGGCTGCACGATGCGTACGGTCACGGAACTCACCGGGCTGAAGGTCGATCACTTCATGATGGCCGACTTCAACGCGGTGAAGACGCTGACGACCGCGGTCGGTGGCGTCGAGGTGTGCGTCGCCAAGGACGTCGACGACCCCGACTCCCATCTGAAGCTGAGCAAGGGCAAGCACGTCATCGAGGGCGAGCAGGCTCTCGCCTTCGTCCGTACGCGGCACAGCTTCGGCAACGAGAGCGACCTGGACCGGATCCAGACCCAGCAGCAGTTCCTGAGTTCGCTGATCCGCAAGATGAAGTCCAGCGAGACGCTCACCAGCCCCACGAAGCTGTGGGACCTGGCGTCGGCGGCGACGAAGGCGCTCACGGTCGACACGGGTATCGGCAGCATCCAGAAGCTCAGCGACCTCGGCAAGGAAATGGCCAAGGTCAACCCGAAGAACATCACCTTCACCACGCTGCCCGTGATAGACAACCCGGCCGAAGTCGTGAAGGCGACGGTCGTGGTGAACGAGGCGCAGGCGAAACCGCTGTTCGCGATGATGCAGAGCGACACCTCTCTCACCGAGGTGAAGCAGAAGGAGAAGGACGCCAAGAGCAAGCAGGCGGCGCTTCTCAAGGGAACCAAGGCGGCCGCCGCCGATGTCAGGGTCGATGTGTTCAACGGCGGCGGGCCGCAGGGTTCTGCCCAGGAGACTCTCGCCTGGCTGCAGAACGAGGAAGGCGTACCGAAGTCCACCAACAAGGGCAACGCGCCTGCGGAGTTGGACAAGACGTCACTGGAGTACGCGCCGAACCAGGCCGACCAGGCCCGCCGTCTCGCGGACATGATGGGCCTGCCCGCCACGGCGATGAAGCCGGGCAAGGAGGACGCCGAGGGGCTGGAGGCGATGACGCTGACCCTCGGGGCGGACTTCAAGGGCGCGGGGGTGCCCATCACCGGTCCGGCGAAGGCGCCGGAGGGCGTACAGAAGGTGGAAGCGGACAAGCAAGTGTGCGCCAAGTGAGACCGGCTCCGGTATGCCCGGAACGCCGGCTCACGCGGAGCGCTTGAGCGACAGGGGTAGGGGCACGGGGTGGGGCAGAGCATGCACAGACATGGGACGCGACAAAGTGTCCCGCACGCCGGTGAGTTGGGCTGGGACGACAGTCTGTACGAGGACGACGGCGCGGGCGGCGCGAGCGCTGCCGGCGGTCCTGACGGCTCGTCAGGCGGCGACGCGAACGCCGGGTCCGGCTCGGACGACGGCTCCAGTTCCGGTTCCGGCGACGGCACAGGCTCCGGCTCCGGCTCCGGCAGGAAGGGAAGAGGCCGTCCCCGCCGCAACGGCGCACGCCCACGCAACCGGCGCGGCAAGCGCCGAATACTGCGCTGGGTCTCCTCCGTCCTCGCCCTGCTGATACTCGGTACGGCCGGCGCCGGATACCTCTACTACCGTCATCTCGACGGCAAGCTCAAGAAGGAAGACCTGACGCTCGGCGACAAGCCGATGGCCGACCACAAGGCCAACTCCGCGGGCCAGACCCCGCTCAACATCCTGCTCATCGGCTCCGACGCCCGTGACACCAAGGCGAACCAGGACCTGGGCGGCGCGAAGGAGACCTTCGGCGGCGCGCCTCTGGCCGACGTACAGATGCTGCTCCATGTCTCGGCCGACCGCAGCAACATGTCGGTCGTCAGCATGCCGCGCGACACCATGCTGAAGATGCCCAAGTGCACGGACCCGGACACCAAGAAGGTCTACCCGGCGAGCACGGGCAACATACAGACCAACGCCAGCCTGGGGCGCGGGGGTCCCGGCTGCACGGTGGCCACCTGGTACGAGCTGACCGGCATCACCATCGACCACTTCATGATGATCGACTTCGCGGGTGTGGTGTCGATGGCCGACGCCATCGGCGGCGTGCCGGTCTGCGTCGAGGAGAACGTCCACTCACGCAACGCCGAGGGCAAGGGCTCCGGGCTGAAGCTGGAGAAGGGCGAGAACATCATCCAGGGCGAGCAGGCCCTCCAGTGGCTGCGTACGCGCTACGGCTTCGAGGACGGCAGCGACCTGGCCCGTACCCACGCCCAGCACATGTACATGAACTCGATGGTCCGCGAGCTGCGCAAGGGCGCCAAGCTGACCGACCCCGGAAAGCTGATGAGCCTCGCCGAGGCGGCCACCGACGCGCTGACGGTCGACAAGGGCATCGACGGCGTCAGCAAGCTCTACGGCCTGGCGGAAGAGCTCAAGAAGGTCCCCACGAAGCGCATCACGATGGCGACGATGCCGAACGTGTACGGCACGGGCACCGAGGCCGGGCGGGTGTTCCCGAAGCCGGGCGACGCCGACCAGCTGTTCACCATGGTCCGCGACGACGTGCCGCTCGACGGCAAGGCGTCCAAGCGCAAGCCCCCGGCCGAGTCCAAGGACCCGGCGGCGGCCCCGGCGGACACCGGGGTGCTCGTACGCAACGGCACGGGCAGCGACACGCAGGCGCCGACGCCGCAGCGGGCCACCGCGGTGGCGGGGCTGCTCGTCGGCAAGGGCTACCCGAAGGCCGTGTCGGACGCCACGCTCGATCCCACCGCGCGTACCGAAGTCCTCTACCCCAGCGCCGACTTGGAGGGTGACGCGCAGGCGGTCGCCAAGTCCCTCGGCATTCCGGTCACTTCGGCGAAGAAGTCGACGGACGTGTCGGGTGTGACGCTGGTCGTGGGCGCCGACTGGCGTACGGGTGACACGTACCCGAAGGCGGCGGCGAAGGACGAGAACAAGACGCCGGACACGGCGCGGGCGCTCAACGGGGCCGACGAGAGCAAGTGCATGGAGATCCAGCCCGGCTTCACCTGGTAGCCGGGAGGCCGCGTACGAGAAGGAGCCCCGGGCGCGTCGCCCGGGGCTCCTTCCGTACTGCAACCTGTCGTACGTCGCTCTCGTACGTGGCTCTCGTACGTACGTAACCGCCTTGCTCAGGCGTTCTGTTGGACCGCCGGGCGGCGGCTCGCGATGACCTTCTTGGCGAGCGAGCGCGGGCTGGTCAGGAAGCCGACCCCCCACGACATGTGCATCGTGGCGAGCGCGAGCGGGATCTGGAGCCGTGCCTTGAGGGGCAGGCCCTTGCCCGCGGGTATCGAGCCCGCGACGATCGCGGCGAGATAGCCGACGGGGACGATCAGCGCCAACGGCGTGAAGGCCAGGCCGACGACGATGCCCGCGGCGTTGGCGCAGACCGCGACCGGCGGCGCGAGGTAGCGCAGATTGATCGAGCCCGAGTGGAAGCGGGCGACGACATGGCGCCAACGGCCGTAGTCCTTGTACTGCTTGGCGAGCGCCCGGACGGACGGCCGCGGCCGGTACTGGACCCGCAGCTCGGGCGAGAACCAGATCTGGCCGCCGGCCTCCCGGATCCGGAAGTTCAGCTCCCAGTCCTGGGCGCGGATGAACTCCTCGTTGTAGCCGTCCTGTTGCTCCAGCGCGGCCCGTCGGAAGACACCGAGATACACGGTCTCGGCGGGGCCCGCCTTGCCGCCCGTGTGGAAGGCCGCGTTGCCGACGCCGATCTTGGAGGTCATCGCCGCGGCGACGGCGTGCTCCCAGTCGGTCTCGCCCTCGGCGTGCATGATGCCGCCGACGTTCTGCGCGCCCGTCTCCTCCAGGAGCCGTACGGCGGTCGCGATGTAGTTCGGCGAGAGCATGCCGTGGCCGTCGACGCGTACGACGACGGGGTGCTTGGACGCCTTGATGGCGGCGTTGAGCGCCGCCGGCGTGCGGCCGGTGGGATTGGGCACGGTCTGCACGCGGGCGCGGGCGTCCGCCGTCTCGCGTACGAGTTCGGCCGCGATCTCGTCGGTACGGTCCGTGGACGGGCCGAGTGCGATGACCACTTCCATCTCGCCGTCGTACTCCTGCTCCAGGATGTGCTGGACGGAGTTCCTCAGATGCCGTTCCTCGTCGAGGACCGGCATGATCACGGAGACGGCGGGGGGCTGGGCAGGCATGTGGTCCTTCGGGCGTCAGGGAGACGGGTTACTCGAACGCCACGTTACCGCGAATGGGGGACTGCGACGCGCGTCGGGCGGGCTCAGCGCAAGGCTGCTGATCGTATGGGCCTACGTTGCGTCCCTCGGCCGCCCTTCGCCCCGTAACCCGGCAGTCCAGTCGTTCCCGTCACCCGCGGAGGTGTCCCCCGTGCCCACACCACCCCGCTCCCCCCGGCCCCGGCCTGCCGGCCGGCCGAGACCGTCGCAGACCGGCGTCCGGAACACCCAGAACGCCCGGAGCACCGGGAACGTCCGAAAGGCCCGGACGGTTCGCGGCCGACGACGGAACGGGCGGCCCCGCTGGGGAATGCGGGTGGCCACGACCCTCTCCGTACTGGTGCTCGGCGCCGGCGGCATCGGCCACGCGATCGTGACGAGTCTCGACACCGGAATCGGCCGGGTCGACCCGTTCAAGGACATGAAGAACCGCCCCGACGGGGGCCATGGCATGAACATCCTCCTCGTCGGCACCGACGGCCGCGACAAGATCACCAAGGAGGAGCGGCAGAAGTACCGGCTCGGCGGCGCCCCTTGCCGCTGCACCGACACGATCATGCTCGTGCACATCTCGGAGGACCGGGAGCGCGCGAGCGTCGTGAGCCTGCCGCGCGACAGTTACGCGGAACTGCCGTCGCACACCGACGGAACCACCGGCGACAAGCACGGACCCCACCCGGTGAAGCTCAACGCGGCGTATTCGGAGGGCGGCCCGCATCTGACGGTCAGGACCGTCGAGAGCATGACGGGCGTGAAGATCAACCACTATCTGGAGGTCGACTTCACCAGCTTCATGAAGACGGTCGACTCGCTCGGCGGGGTGGAGATCTGCACCGCCAAGCCGCTGAAGGACTCGCACACCGGCCTCGACCTCAACCCCGGGACACACAAGCTGGACGGCGGTCAGGCGCTCCAGTACGTACGGTCCCGCTATCTCGACGGCTCGTCCGACCTCGGCAGGATGCAGCGCCAGCAGCGCTTCATGGCGGCGCTGATCAAGCAGGCGACCAGCAGCGGTGTGCTGCTGAACCCGGTGAAACTCCGCGGGGTGACCTCGACCATGCTCGACTCGGTCCGGGCGGACAAGGGCTTCGGTACGGAGGAGATGCTGGCGCTCGGCGAGGCGATGCGCGACTTCACCCCGGCGTCGTCGGAGTTCACGTCGGTGCCGGTCACCGCCGGTGGCTTCCCGGTCAAGGGCATCGGCTCGACGCTGAAGTGGGACCCGGTGAAGTCGAAGAAGCTCTTCCGGGCGCTGCGCGAGGACAAGCCGCTGACGCCGCCGTCCCCCGGGGGTCGGCGCGGGCCGCAGGGGCCGAAGCGGCCGCCGGCCTCGATGGTCGAGGTGTCGCCGCAGCAGATCAGGGTGCAGGTCTACAACGCGACGCGGCGGGACGGACTGGGCCAGCGCGTCGACGGCGCCCTGCGCGGGACCGGCTTCAACACGACGCGGGCGCCGCTGAACCACACGGGCCCCGAGGTGTCGCGTACGCAGGTGCTGTTCGACCCGCGCTGGGACCGTTCGGCGAAGTCCCTGGCGACGGCGCTGCCGGGCTGTGAGCTGCGGCCGGTGCCCCGGCAGGGCGCGACGCTGAAGGTGATGGCGGGAACGGACTACAAGGCGGTGCGGTCGGTGCGGGCGGAGGACGCGCACCAGGGCGAGTTCGGGGCTGTCACGGGTGACCAGGTGGTGTGCCCGTAACGACGGACGGGACCTCGTCGGCCGTCGATGCGATCAGTCGTCGATGCCGTCGGCGACGCGCTTCTCGCGCAGTTCCTTGATCGCGCGCCGCCGGGCGAGCCGGTGCGTACGCCGGATCTGCGCCTCCTGGTAGCGCCGCTTGTCGCGCTCGGTCTCCGGGATCACCGGCGGTACGGGACGGGGCTTGCCCTCCGCGTCGACGGCGGCGAAGACGAGATAGGCGCTGCCGACCTGCTGGGCGGGGGTCGACTCGTTCCAGCGCTCGGCGAGCACGCGTACGCCGACCTCCATGGAGGACCGGCCGGTCCAGTTGACCTGGGCCTTCACATGGACCAGGTCCCCGACCCGTACCGGCTCCAGGAAGACCATCTCGTCCATGGACGCGGTGACCGCGGGCCCTCCCGAGTGCCGGCCCGCGACCGCGCCCGCCGCGTCGTCGACGAGCTTCATGATCACGCCGCCGTGCACCGTGCCGAGGAGGTTGGTGTCACTGCCGGTCATGATGTGGCTGAGCGTGGTGCGGGACGCCGAGGTGGGCTTACCCGGAATATCTGTCTCGGGGCGGACGGCCTGGTCTGTCATGCCCTCCACCCTATGCGGGGGTCCGTCACGGGTCGTCACGGGTCGCATTGCATCAGCTTGGCAACAGGCATGCTGTGATTTTCCTCCACCCCTGTATGCGCGACACCTCCGAGCCGCACACTGGTCGGCATGAACGATGGATGGAACGGCGACCGCGCTGACCGTGGCGGCGAGCGTTACGGACGCGGCAGCGCGGGCGCGCAGCCCGAGGGCGCGCGCGCCATGCCCCACGTGCAGCGGCGCGCCGTCCCCCAGCAGCCGTCGCAGGGGTACGACGAGGGGTACGACCCGCCCCCGTACAACAGCGACTACAACACGGGTCAGGTCTACGGCACCCCGGCCGACCGGGGCCGGGGCGGGCCGCCGAGCGTGCCCCCGCAGGGTTCGTACAACAACGGCGGGGGATACCCCCCGGACCACGCACCGGACTGGCGGCGCCGTATCAAGATCACCGCGATCTCAGTGGTTGTCGTCGTGCTCACCGTCTCCATAGGCACGTACTTCTGGGCCGACTCCAAGCTCAAGCGCGAGGTCGATCTCTCGAAGGTCATCGAGCGGCCGGATTCGGGTGACGGCACGAACTATCTGATCGTGGGTTCCGACAGCCGTGAGGGCATGTCCGACGAGGAGAAGAAGGACCTCCACACGGGCAGCGCGGAAGGCAAGCGCACGGACTCGATGATGATCCTGCACGACGGCTCGAACGGCCCGACGCTGGTCTCGCTGCCGCGCGACTCGAACGTGACGATCCCGTCGTTCCGCGGCTCGGAGTCCGGGAAGATGTTCCCGGCCACCGGCCGGGAGACGAAGCTCAACGCCACGTACGCGACGGACGGGCCCGAACTGCTCGTCCGCACCGTCGAGTTCAACACCGGACTGCGCATCGATCACTACGTCGAGATCGGCTTCGCGGGCTTCGCCAACATCGTGGACGCGATCGGCGGTGTCGAACTCGACATCCCGAAGGCCTTCAAGGACGAGAAGTCGGGCGCCGACTTCCAGGCGGGCAAGCAGACGCTGGACGGCGAGCAGTCGCTGGCGTTCGTCCGCACGCGGTACGCGTTCGCGGGCAGTGACCTGGACCGTACGAAGAACCAGCAGAAGTTCCTGGCGGCCCTGGCCTCGCAGACGGCCACGCCGGGCACGATCCTCAACCCGTTCAAGCTCTACCCGACGCTGGGCGCGGGCCTGGACACCCTGATCGTCGACAAGGACATGTCCCTCTGGTCGCTGAGCCAGATGTTCTTCGCGATGAAGGGCGTCACGGGCGGCGACGGTACGTCGATGAACATCCCGATCTCGGGCAGCAAGGGCGGGAACCTGGTCTGGGACAAGGCCAAGGTCAAGAAGCTCGTGGAGCAGCTCAACAACGACGAGAAGGTCACGGTCACCTCGAACTGAGACCGGGGCCGGGCCGGCGGCGTCGGCCCATGGCTTGAGCCGGGCCATGGCTTGAGTCGGCGGGCGGTCACTCCTGGGGAAGCTCCGGGTGATCGCCCGTCGTCCCGTCGATCAGCTCCCGCACGATGTCCATGTGGCCCGCGTGCCGCGCCGTCTCCTCGATCATGTGGATCAGGACCCACCGCATGGTGACGACCCTGCCGTCCCACGCCGTGCCCGTGTCCTCCAGGCCGGTCTCGTGGATGGCCAGGTCGGCGGCGACGCGGGCGCGGGCGTAGAAGGCCAGGATGTCGGCGGTGGACTCGTCCGGCGCGACGGTCATGTCCTCGGTCTCGGTGTCGAACCAGAATGGCTCGCTCGCCCGCCCGAACGGCGCGCAGAACCAGCCGTAC
Source organism: Streptomyces sp. NPDC057137 (assembly GCF_042670825.1). Classification (NCBI taxonomy): domain Bacteria; kingdom Bacillati; phylum Actinomycetota; class Actinomycetes; order Kitasatosporales; family Streptomycetaceae; genus Streptomyces; species Streptomyces sp. NPDC057137. The sequence continues at coordinate 38,704 of NZ_JBHUUW010000028.1, forward strand.
TCCACGGTCGCGAGGTGCTTCACGAGCGACAGCAGGTTGGTGCCGGAGGGCGTCACGGCCCGCCGCAGGGCCTCGTCGTCCAGCCCGTCGAGCTTCCACACGACGACATCCCGATGCCGGTCGAGGGCGGCGTACAGGCTGTCCTTCTCGCTGCCGGTGTGCGGAACGGATCTGATCATGCCGGGAAGGTAGCAGCGCCCACCGACAACGGCCCTTGGTTGTCCACCGGACGCCCCGGCCCGCCCCGCCCCGACTTCCCGGGCCGGGGCGTTCACATGCGGCCGTGCCCCTTACGGCAGGTTGCGGGCCATCACGATCCGCTGGACCTGGTTCGTGCCCTCGTAGATCTGGGTGATCTTGGCGTCGCGCATCATCCGCTCCACCGGGTAGTCGCGCGTGTAGCCGTAGCCGCCGAGGAGTTGGACCGCGTCCGTCGTGATCTCCATCGCCACGTCCGAGGCGAAGCACTTGGCCGCGGCGCCGAAGAAGGTCAGCTGTTCCTTGTCGCCGCCGTCGGAGACGCGCTGGGAGCGGGCCGCCGCGGAGTAGGTGAGCTGGCGGGCCGCCTCCAGCTTCATCGCCATGTCCGCGAGCATGAACTGGACGCCCTGGAAGTCGCCGATCGGCTTGCCGAACTGCTTGCGCTCCTTGACGTAGCCCGCCGCGTAGTCGAGCGCGCCCTGGGCGATGCCGAGGGCCTGGGCCGCGATCGTGATGCGGGTGTGGTCCAGGGTCTTCATCGCCGTCGCGAAGCCCGTGCCCTCGGCGCCGATGAGGCGGTCGGCCGGGATGCGGACGTTGTCGAGGTAGACCTCACGGGTCGGGGAGCCCTTGATGCCGAGCTTCTTCTCCGGGGCGCCGAAGGAGACGCCCTCGTCGCCCTTCTCGACGACGAACGCCGAGATGCCCTTGGTACGGAGGCCGGGGTCGGTGACGGCCATCACCGTGTAGTAGTCGGAGACGCCGGCGTTGGTGATCCAGCGCTTCACGCCGTTGAGTACGTAGCTGTCGCCGTCCCGTACGGCCTTGGTCTTCATGCCGCCGGCGTCCGAGCCCGCGTCGGGCTCGGAGAGGCAGTACGAGAACATTCCGTCGCCCTTGGCCAGCGGCCCGAGGTACTTCTTCTTCAGGTCCTCGCCGCCGGAGAGGATGACGGGCAGCGAGCCGAGCTTGTTCACCGCCGGGATCAGGGAGGACGACGCGCAGGCGCGGGCGACCTCCTCGATGACGATCACGGTGGCCAGGGCGTCGGCCCCGGCGCCGCCGTACTCCTCGGGGACATGGACCGCGTGCAGATCGGCGGCGACCAGCGCGTCGAGCGCCTCCTGCGGGAAGCGCGCCTCCTCGTCGACCGCGGCGGCGAACGGCGCGATCTTCGCCTCGGAGAGGGCGCGTACGGCGTCACGGAGCATGTCGTGCTCCTCGGACGGGCGGTACAGGTCGAAATCAGCCGATCCGGCCACGGTCTTTCACTCCCCTGAATGCTAACTACCGTTAAGTAACCCTAATTTTAGAGGGCTGGGGCGCCGTCGGCGTACGTGAGTTTCCCGACAGCTCCCGCACCTTGCCCCTGAGGCGCCCGAAAGGGGGTCCGAGCGGCGCGGCTATGCTCGGGCACCGCATCCCGACCGCACTCCCAGGAGCACCCATGGCCCTCAAGATCACTGTGATCGGTACCGGCTACCTCGGCGCCACCCACGCCGCGGCCATGGCGGAACTGGGCTTCGAGGTACTCGGGCTCGACGTCGTCCCCGAGAAGATCGAGATGCTGTCGGCGGGCAAGGTCCCGATGTACGAGCCCGGCCTGGAGGACCTGCTGCGCAAGCATGTCGCCGGCTTCGAGGGGTCGAGCGGCCGACTGCGCTTCACCTCCTCCTGGGAGGAGATCGGCGCCTTCGGCGACGTCCACTTCGTCTGCGTGAACACCCCGCAGAAGCACGGCGAGTACGCGTGCGACATGAGCTACGTGGAGAGCGCCTTCGACTCGCTGGCCCCGCAGCTGGGCCGGGCGGCGCTGGTGGTCGGCAAGTCGACCGTGCCCGTCGGCAGCGCGGAGCGCCTCGCACGGCGGCTGACCGAGCTGGCGCCCGCGGGCGAGGACGTCGAACTGGCGTGGAATCCGGAGTTCCTGCGGGAGGGCTTCGCCGTACAGGACACGCTCCACCCGGACCGGATCGTCGTGGGCACGGAGAGCGAGCGCTCCGAGAAGCTGCTGCGCGAGGTGTACGCGACTCCGATCGGCGAGGGGTCGCCGTTCATCGTGACGGACTTCCCGACCGCCGAGCTGGTCAAGACCGCCGCGAACTCCTTCCTCGCCACCAAGATCTCCTTCATCAACGCGATGGCCGAGGTCTGCGAGGCGGCCGGCGGCGACGTGGTGAAGCTGGCGGAGGCCATCGGCTACGACGAGCGCATCGGGAAGAAGTTCCTGCGCGCCGGGATCGGCTTCGGCGGCGGCTGTCTGCCCAAGGACATCCGGGCGTTCATGGCGCGGGCGGGCGAGCTGGGGGCGGACCAGGCGCTGACGTTCCTGCGCGAGGTCGACTCGATCAACATGCGGCGCCGGGGCCACATGGTGGAGCTGGCGCGCGAGGCGGTCGGCGGCGACTCGTCGTTCCTCGGCAAGCGGGTCGCGGTGCTGGGCGCCACGTTCAAGCCGGACTCGGACGACGTACGGGACTCCCCCGCGCTGAACGTCGCCGGTCAGATCCATCTCCAGGGCGGTCAGGTGACCGTGTACGACCCGAAGGGCATGGACAACGCCCGTCGGCTCTTCCCGACGCTGGGCTACGCCGAGTCCGCGCTGGAGGCGGTGCGCGGCGCCGATGTCGTCCTGCACCTCACCGAGTGGCGCGAGTTCCGCGAGCTGGACCCCGCGGAGCTGGGCGGGGCCGTGACGCGGCGGCTGATCCTCGATGGGCGCAACGCGCTGGACCCGGCGGTGTGGCGCGGCGCCGGCTGGACGTACCGGGCGATGGGGCGGCCGAGGGCCTGACCTGCCCCGTATCCAAACGGCCTGACCGGCCCCCGTACACAACTACCGGCGGGCGCCGTCCAGTTCCTCGATCGTCGCCGTCGACGCGGAACGGCGCTGCTGGGCGGCGCGCGCGATGAACTCCGTGTCGCGCAGCACCCGGGCCGCGTTGCCCCACGTGAGATCGGTGATCGCGGTGTCGTCCCAGCCGCGGTCGAGCAGTTCGGTGATCAACCGCGGGTAGCACGAGGTGTCTTCGAGGCCCTGGGTGTGGGGCGCGTCCGCCTCGCGGCCGTACGTCCCCGAGAGGCCGACGCACTCCGCCCCGGCCACGTCCCGTACCCGCTCGACATGGTCCGCGACGGCGGAGACGGACGGACCGCCACCGTCCCGGGTCGTCTGTTCGGGCGCGAAACTCACCATGCAGACACCGCTGTTGGCGCCGAGCAGGCTCAGGATCTCGTCGGAGACGTTGCCGTTGGCCGGGCCGTCGGTGAGGGCGCGGGCGGCGGAGTGGGAGAACATCGCCGGGGCCTTGGTGACGGCGAAGGTGGCGCGCGCCGTCTCGTCGGACGCGCCGGACAGGTCGATGACGACGCCGAGCCGGTTCAGCTCACGCACGGCCTCCTGGCCGAAGCGGGTGAGCCCGTCGTCCGCCCAGCGCGCGCCTGCCAGTGCGAGGGCGCGCACACCAAGGAAGTGGAGCGCGCGGAGCGTGGCGAGCGAGTCGCCCATCGCCGGGCCCGAGACGGGGCCGAGGAGCGAGGCGACGCGGCCGCAGTTGCGCGCGTCGGCCAGGTCTCCGGCGCCGAGCGCGATACGCAGGCTCTCCGGGCTGGACGTAATCAGGTCCCGTACGAGATCGATCAGCTCCAGCGTGGTGCTGACCGCCCGGCCCTCGCGGGCCGCTTCGGCGTCGACGTGGAGCGACCAGAACTGCGCGCCGAGCGCGCCCGCCCGGATCCGCGGCATGTCGGTGTCGAGGAAGGTCTCGCCCTGGTCGAGATCGTGGGCGTGGTTGGCGCCGCGGCGGCGCAGCAGGGTCGGGGCGAGGCTGTTGTGGCCGTCGACGACGGGGTGCGCGGCCAGCAGCGCGCGGGCGCGCTCGGCGGACGACACGGGCGCCGCGGTGGTGGCGGGCGCCTGCGGATGCGGCGGCGCGTCCAGATCGCCGACGGCGGCTGTCGAATCCGTGTCGTAGGGGTCGTCCTGAAGGTCGGCCATGACAGGGCTCCGTGGGGTGCGACGGCAGTAGAGCCACCGTGCCACGGGCGGGCGGAGGGGTCGCGGCGGGCGGGCCGTTCGGGGGTACGGGCGGTGGCCCGGGAGCTGGGCGGAGCGGGTCGTGGTCGCCCAGGGGGTGTCTTGTCGATCGGGCCGGATCAGGGAGCGCCCGCCGCGGCAGCGGCCGATGTCTCGTTGGTGCGTCGACCGCAAGGCGGAGGAGCGAGGCATGGCGGAGCCATGCCGACCGACGACAACGGAGGGGGCGTGCGTGCCAGGGACCGCGAGCCCGGCAAGCTCGGCCTACGACGGGGAGGGCCGGCCCGGCCCGGGTACCCGGGCCGGCAAGCAGGCGTGCGGCCGGCGCTCCCGACCGCGTACCCAGGTGCCGGACGCGCTCGCAGCCCGCCCCCGTACAGCCGCTCAGCCGCTCAGCCGTCCAGTTCCTCGATCGTCGCCGTCGACGGGCCCCGCTCCGCCCGCAGCCCGCGCGCCACGTCCTCCGCGCCGCGCAGTACCCGTACCGCGTTGTGCCACGTCAGCTTCGACAGGTCCTCGGGCGACCAGCGGCGGGCGAACAGTTCCGCGACCAGGTTCGGGTAGCCCGCCACGTCCTCCAGGCCCTCCGGCGTGAACGCCGTGCCGTCGAAGTCGCCGCCGATGCCGATGTGGTCGATGCCCGCGACCTCGCGCATGTGGTCCAGGTGGTCGGCGACCGTCGCCGCCGTGGCCGCGGGGCGCGGGTTGGCCTCCTCGTAGGCCCGCTGGATCCTCATCCCTGACTCGGTCGTGTCCAGCGGGTGCGCGCCGTGCTCGCGCATGTTCTCGTCGGCGGCCTTCGTCCAGGCGATCGCCTCGGGAAGGATGAACTTCGGTACGAAGGTGGCCATCGCCACTCCGCCGTTGGCCGCCAGCAGCTCCAGCACGTCGTCCGGGATGTTGCGCGGGTGATCGCAGACGGCCCGCGCGGAGGAGTGCGAGAAGAGGACGGGCGCGGCGGAGGTCGCGAGCGCGTCGCGCATCGTCGTGGCGGCCACGTGCGAGAGGTCGACCAGCATGCCGGTGCGGTTCATCTCGCGTACGACCTCGTGGCCGAAGGGCGACAGGCCGCCCACGCCCGGCTCGTCGGTCGCCGAGTCCGCCCAGGCGAGGTTGTCGTTGTGCGTGAGCGTCATGTAGCGCACGCCCAGGGCGTACAGGGCGCGCAGCGTGGCGAGGGAGTTGTTGATGGAGTGGCCGCCCTCGGCACCCATCAGGGAGGCGATCCGGCCGGTGCGGCGGGCGTTCTCCATGTCGTCGGCGGTGCGCGCGGCGGCGAGGTCGTCGGAGTAGCGGGCGATCATGCGCCCGACGACGTCGATCTGCTCCAGGGTCGCGCTGACCGCCGTGTCGCCGGCCATGTCGGAGCGTACGTACACCGACCAGAACTGCGCCCCCACGCCGCCCGCCCGCAGCCGCGGGATGTCGGTGTGCAGGTGCGCCGACTGGTCGTCGGCGATGTCGCGTCGGTCGAGGTCGTAGCGGACCTGCTCGCGCAGCGCCCACGGGAGGTCGTTGTGCCCGTCGACCACGGGAAAGTCTTCGAGCAGTTCGCGGGCCTGCTCCAGATAGTCCTCGGCGCCCATGGTGGCCCTCACTTCCCGAAGCCGAAGGCGTCGTGGCCCGCGACCTTCGTACGGAGGCGTTTGCCCTTTTCCGTCGCCTGTTCGTTCAGGTGCTGCAGAAAGTCCTTCATACGGGTCTGCAGCTCCGGGTCGCCGGCCGCGAGGATCCGCGCGGCCAGCAGACCGGCGTTACGGGCTCCTCCTACGGAGACGGTGGCGACCGGTACGCCCGCCGGCATCTGGACGATCGACAGGAGCGAGTCCATGCCGTCCAGGTACTTCAGCGGTACGGGGACCCCGATGACCGGCAGCGGTGTGACCGAGGCCAGCATGCCCGGCAGATGGGCCGCGCCGCCCGCGCCCGCGATGATCGCCCTGAGGCCGCGTCCGGCGGCCTCCTCGCCGTACGCGATCATCTCGCGCGGCATCCGGTGCGCGGAGACGACGTCGACCTCGTACGGGATCTCGAACTCGTCGAGCGCCTGGGCGGCGGCCTCCATGACGGGCCAGTCGGAGTCCGACCCCATGACGACGCCGATGAGGGGAGAGCTCATGTGGTGATCGTTCCTCGGAGGTATCCGGCGGCGTGGCGGGCGCGCTCCAGCACGTCGGCCAGGTCGTCACCGTAGGTGTTGACGTGGCCGACCTTACGGCCGGGCTTCACGTCCTTGCCGTACATGTGGATCTTGAGCTGCGGGTCGTGGGCCATGCAGTGCAGATACGCCGCGTACATGTCGGGGTAGTCGCCGCCCAGCACGTTGCACATGACCGTCCACGGCGCGCGCGGGCGCGGGTCGCCGAGCGGCAGGTCGAGCACGGCCCGTACGTGGTTGGCGAACTGCGAGGTGATCGCGCCGTCCTGCGTCCAGTGGCCGGAGTTGTGGGGGCGCATGGCCAGCTCGTTGACGAGGATCCGGCCGTCGGCCGTCTCGAACAGCTCGACGGCGAGATGGCCGACGACACCCAGCTCGGCGGCGATCCGCAGCGCGAGCTGCTGGGCCTCGCCGGACAGTTCCTCCGAGAGGCCGGGCGCGGGCGCGATGACGGTGTCGCACACGCCGTCGACCTGTCGGGACTCCACGACGGGGTACGCGACGGCCTGGCCGTGCGGCGAGCGCACGATGTTGGCGGCCAGCTCCCGGACGAAGTCGACCTTCTCCTCGGCCAGGACGGGAACACCGGCGCGGAAGGGCTGCTCGGCGTCGTCCTCCGATCGGGCGAACCACACACCCTTGCCGTCGTAGCCGCCGCGCACCGTCTTGAGGATGACGGGGAAGCCGCCCACTTCGGCGGCGAAGGCCGCGACATCGGCGGCGTCGGTGACGATGCGGTGGCGCGGGCAGGGCGCGCCCAGCTCGGTGAGCCTGGCGCGCATCACGCCCTTGTCCTGCGCGTGCACGAGGGCGTCGGGGCCGGGGCGTACGGGGATGCCGTCCGCCTCCAGGGCGCGCAGATGCTCGATCGGCACATGCTCGTGGTCGAAGGTGATCACGTCGCAGCCGCGCGCGAAGGCGCGCAGCGTCTCCAGGTCGCGGTGGTCGCCGACGACCACGTCGCCCACCACCTGCGCCGCGGAGTCCTGTGGGGTCTCGCTGAGGAGCTTGAATCTGAGGCCGAGGGGGATGCCCGCCTCGTGGGTCATACGGGCGAGCTGACCGCCGCCGACCATGCCGACTACCGGGAACGTCACAGACCCAGGGTATCCGTCGCGGGGCCCGGGGCGGTCCGCCGACTGCCGGCCTGGGCCGGTCCGGTGGTTACAGTGGGTCGGTCGGCGCCGTCGTGGCGCCGGGCGAGACTTCACCGACGAGACTGCGTCGTCGACCGAACACACCGACCGGACGGGGCTGAGCGACCAGATGACTGCCGCGCCTTCGCAGCGACCGGCCCTGCGGGAGCGGTTGTCCGTGCTCACGCGCGAGGTCGCCAAGTTCGGGGCGGTCGGCGGGGTGGGGCTGCTGGTCAATCTGGTGGTCTTCAACCTCGTACGGCACACCACCGAGCTCCAGGTGGTGCGGGCCAGCATCCTGGCGACCGTCGTCGCGATCGCCTGCAACTACGTGGGCTTCCGGTACTTCGCGTACCGGGACCGCGACAAGAGCCGCCGCACGAAGGAGCTGACGCTCTTCCTGCTGTTCAGCGCGGTCGGGCTGGTCATCGAGAACGGTGTGCTCTACACGGCGACGTACGGGTTCGGCTGGGACGGGCCGCTGCAGAGCAACGTGTTCAAGTTCCTCGGGATCGGCGTGGCGACGCTGTTCCGCTTCTGGTCGTACCGCACCTGGGTGTTCCGCAGGCTTCAGCCGGAGGCGGCGCCCGTGCCCGAGCCGGTGCCGCAGGCCGGCCGGGTCATCTGACCGTCTTCTTCGGCTCCTCACGTACGCGCACCTCGCGGCTCAGGAACAGCGCGAAGACCGGCGGCTGCTGCTGGAGCAGTTCGAGCCGCCCGCCGTCCGCCTCCGCCAGGTCACGGGCGACCGCCAGCCCGATGCCCGTCGAGTTGTGCCCGCTGATCGCGCGCTCGAAGATCCGCGCCCCGAGGTCCGCCGGTACGCCGGGTCCCTCGTCCGTCACCTCGATCACGGCCTGGTTGCCGGTGATCCGGCTGCGCAGGGCGACCGTGCCGCCGCCGTGCATCAGGGAGTTCTCGATCAGCGCGGCGAGGACCTGGGCGACGGCTCCGGGGGTGCCGACGGCCCGCATGTGCTGTGTGCCGGAGCAGACGATCGCGCGGCCGGCGCTGCGGTAGGCCGGGCGCCACTCCTCGATCTGCTGCTGCACGACGTCGTCGAGGTCGAAGACGATCGCCGAACCGGTGCGCGCGTCACGGGAGTTGGTGAGCAGCCGCTCCACGACATCGGTCAGCCGCTCCACCTGCGTCAGCGCGATCGTCGCCTCCTCCTTGACGGTGTCCGGGTCGTCGGTGGTGGAGATCTCCTCCAGCCGCATGGAGAGCGCGGTGAGCGGTGTACGGAGCTGGTGCGACGCGTCGGCGGCCAGTCGGCGCTCGGCGGTCAGCATCCGCGCGATCCGCTCGGCGCTGGAGTCGAGTACGTCCGCGACCCGGTCCAGCTCGGGTACGCCGTACCGCTTGTGGCGGGGGCGCGGGTCGCCGGAGCCGAGGCGTTCGGCGGTCTCGGCGAGGTCGGTGAGCGGTGACGCGAGCTTGTTGGCCTGGCGTACGGCGAGCAGGACGGCGGCGATGACGGCGAGCAGCGCCACCGCGCCGATGATCATCAGGGTGCGGCCGAGTTCACGGGTGACGGACGCGCGGGACTCCTCGACCGTGACGGTCTCGCCCTGCTCGCCCTCGGCCTTGCCCCTGATGGCGCCGTCGTCGGGGCGCCGGCCGATCTCGACGGTGGCGCGGCCGCGGATCTCGACCTTGGCGTACCGCCCGTCGTCGGCCTGCTCCCGCAGGATCGCCTCGGTGACGCGTTCGCCGCCGAGCAGCCGGCTGTCGACGATGCTGACCAGCCGTTGGGCCTCCAGGTCCACTCTCTCCTGGGCGCTGTTGGTGATGGTGCGGGTCTCGACGATGACGAGCGAGACCCCGAAAACGGCGATGACGACGAGCACCACGGCGAGCGTGGAGTTGATCAGACGACGGCGCACTGTGCCCTACTTCTGTTCGGCCGGACTTCTGTTCGGCCGGGGTCTGCTGTTCCTGGGCTCAGGCCCGATCGTCCGGCTCAGCTCTTCTCGAAGCGGAAACCGACGCCTCGTACCGTCGCGATGTACCGCGGGTTCGCCGCGTCGTCGCCCAGCTTCTTGCGCAGCCACGAGATGTGCATGTCCAGGGTTTTCGTGGACGACCACCAGGTGGTGTCCCAGACCTCGCGCATCAGCTGGTCGCGGGTCACGACCCGGCCCGCGTCCCTGACCAGGACCCGCAGCAGGTCGAACTCCTTCGCGGTGAGCTGCAGCTCCTCCTCGCCCATCCAGGCCCGGTGCGACTCGACGTCGATGCGGACGCCGTGGGTGGTGGGCGAGGCGGCCGGTTCGGTCGCGCCGCGCCGGAGCAGGGCCCGTACGCGGGCGAGCAGCTCGGCCAGGCGGAAGGGCTTGGTCACGTAGTCGTCGGCGCCCGCGTCGAGGCCGACCACCGTGTCCACCTCGTCGGCGCGGGCGGTCAGCACCAGCAGGGGCACGGAATGGCCCTCGGAACGCAGCCTGCGGGCCACTTCGAGGCCGTCCATGCCGGGGAGTCCCAGGTCGAGTACGACCAGGTCCACTCCGCCCTGGAGGCCGGCTTCGAGCGCGGTGGGACCGTCTTCGCGTACCTCCACCTCGTAGCCCTCCCTGCGCAGGGCGCGGGCCAGCGGCTCCGAGATGGACGCGTCGTCCTCGGCGAGCAGTACACGGGTCATGAGGTGATGGTAGTCCGCGTGGGGGAGCGGCCGGGCAGTGATCGCCGATGCCTGTGGCTGTGGGACGCGATTGGGTCAACTGCCTTCGAAAGTGACCTGTGGTTCCATGGAAAACCTGTGATCCATGCCTCAAGTCCTTCCATATGCTGCTCTGTCATGCCGTATGGTGGCTTCGCTCCATGTAGCACCTGTTGGGGATCTTTGGCGGCTTGAGCGCCGAAGGTCCCCTTATTCATGAACCCGAGCAAGCAAGGATCCCCCCATGGCGTCCAGCCTCACCAAGGACTCCCCCGACCCGCCCGGCGGTCCCCACACCACCGGCCACCCCCGCACCACCCCCGAGAAGACGTTCTTCGGCCATCCCCGCGGTCTGGCCACGCTCTTCATGACGGAGATGTGGGAGCGCTTCAGCTTCTACGGCATGCGGGCCCTGCTCACGATCTATCTGCTGTCCGGCGGCCCCGACGCATCGAAGGGGCTCCAGGAGGGCGGCCTGGGCCTGACCCTGGCCACCACGACGGCGATCTACTCGATCTACCTGTCGATGGTCTATCTGCTGGCCATGCCCGGCGGCTGGCTCGGCGACCGGGTCTGGGGCCCGCGCAGGACGGTGACGATCGCGGCCTGCACCATCATGGTGGGCCATCTGACGCTCGCCCTGCCGGGCTCGGGCACCTTCTTCACCGGTCTGGCACTGGTGGCTCTCGGCTCGGGACTGCTGAAGTCCAACATCTCCACGATGGTCGGCCATCTCTACGACGGCACCGACGACCCGCGCCGCGACGGCGGGTTCACCATCTTCTACATGGGCATCAACATCGGTGCCTTCTTCGCGCCGCTGATCATCGGCACCGTCGGTGAGAAGTACAGCTGGCACCTCGGCTTCGCGCTCGCGGCCGTCGGCATGGGCATCGGCCTGCTCGTGTTCCTGCTCGGTACGAAGCACCTGGCCCCGCGGAGCAGCCACGTCCCGACGCCGCTGTCGCGCGAGGAGCGGGCGAGCTGGCTGACGAAGGGGCTGACCTGGCTGCTGATCGCCTCGGTCTTCTACGGAGTCGTCGTCTTCACCGGCAACTTCACCCTGAACTGGGCGATGGTGCCGCTGACGCTCGCGGGCATCGTCATCCCGGCCGGGGTGCTGATCCGGATAAAGCGCGACAAGGATCTGTCGGCGGCCGAGCAGACGAAGATGTCCGGGTACATCTGGTTCTTCGTCGCGGCCGCGGTCTTCTGGATGATCTACGACCAGGGCGGGTCGACGATTCAGGCGTTCGGTACGACGAAGGCCGCCGACCAGGTCTTCGGCATCGGCTTCCCGACGTCCTGGTACCAGTCGCTGAACCCCGTCTTCATCATGGCGCTGGCCCCGGTGATCGCCTGGCTCTGGCTGTGGCTGAACCGGCGGGGCCAGGAGCCGAGCACGGTGGTGAAGTTCGCCGCCGGCCTGGCGTTCGTCGGCGTCTCGTTCTTCTTCTTCCTGATCCCGCTGGTCCTGGCGGCGGACGGCACCCTGGTCAGTCCGGTGTGGCTGGTCGGCATCTATCTGATCCAGACCGTCGGCGAGCTGTGCGTCTCGCCGGTCGGGCTGTCGGTGACGACGAAGATGGCGCCGGCGAAGTACGCCAGTCAGATGATGGGCGTCTGGTTCCTCGCGGTCACGGCGGGCGACTCGGTGACGGGGATGCTCTCCATCGCGGGCGTGGATCTGAGCCGTACGGGAGTGGTCGCCGTGGAGGCGCTGCTGGCCACGCTGGCGGGCTTCGCGGTGTTCATGTACCGCAGGAAGGTGCGGGCGCTGATGGGCGACGTGCGGTGACGTGGTGGCGCGCGGTCCTTGAGGCCGCGCGCCCGGTGCGTCGCGCTAGGCCGGGGCCGCCAGGACCGCCCAGACCGTCTTCCCGGGGGCTCCCGGCGTACGGGACACTCCCCAGTCCAGACAGAGCCGCTGCACGATGAACATGCCGTGTCCGCCCGGCCGTCCGGCGCGGTGCGGGGTGCGGGGCGCGGGCTGGCCGGTGCCCCGGTCGGTGACTTCGAGGCGCAGCACCTTGGTGTCGGAGGAGACCCGCAGTGATTCGGGGCCCTCGGCGTGCAGGCAGGCGTTGGTGACCAGCTCGGAGACGACGAGCAGTACGTCCTCGGCGGCGGCGCGGCGCTCCGCGCTCTCGGCCGGCAGCCAGCCCCAGTCGTAGAGCGCCTGGCGGGTGAAGTCGCGGGCCATCGGAACGATGCCGCTGGCGCTGCCCAACGCCAGGGTGCGTACCCGGCTTTCGGACCCGGCGGAGGTGGTACCCGCGCCGTCCGGCTCGGAGCCGAAATCGCCCGGCGGAAACTGCCGGGTGGTGCTCATCAGCGCTTCACCTCACCGATTCACCGGTTCGCCGTGTGGTCGATACGTCATACGTCGTACGTCGTTGCTTCGTCGGTACTGCGTCGATACTGCGTCGGTACAGAGAGTGCCCGGACTGTCCCGGACGGCCCGGGGACTCTTCTGCCCGGCGTAATCGTGACAACACCCACAAGACCTACGCGGGTGACGTGACACTTGCAACATCTGATACCCGCGGGGCTCTCGTGCGGCCCCCGGGTCAGTCGGCAAGGGCCGCTTCCAGCGACTCGTGCACGGTGAAGACCGCGTCGGCGCCGGTGATTTCGAAGACCCTGGCGACCACCGGCAGCATCGCGGCCAGATGGACGGCGCCGCCGGCCGCTTCGGCCTTCAGGCGGGCCCCGAGCAGTACGTTCAGCCCGGTCGAGTCGCAGAACTCAAGCTGCGAGCAGTCGACCACGAGGCGTACCCGCCCCTGGTCGATGGCTTCTTCCAGCGGTGCTCGCAACAGTTCGGCGGTGTGGTGATCCAACTCACCCGCCGCTGTCACGACCTCGCTCCGGCCCTCGGTCCGAACTTCGACCCGAAGCCGGCCCCGGTTCGTGCTGCCGACCGTCTGGCGGTCCATGCCCGTCCGTCCCTCTTCTGCCGTGTCGTGCGCCGTCATCAGATGATTCAGAAACTGTCGCCCGGGGCGTTGTGATCACGCCCGTGGGGGCATCCCTCATCGCGTCACGTGCCGTTGACGTTCACCGAAACATTACGCCTTTCATGCGCTCTCCGGTAGCCAATCTCCCACGCAATGCGGACATATGTACGAAATGACACTTGCACGTGTCCGCGCTCAACCGATAGGGCTAGTAAAGACACAACTCAACGAGACCGAACACGACCGGCTATGGAGGCGCCGCAAACCGCAGCAGCGCGTATTGGCATCGGCAGCCATATGCCGAGAACGTATGGAGGAGACCATGTCACCCCGGCTCGACGAACCGCGTACCCACGACGCGCCGTCGACAATCCCGTCCGAACCTGACGAGACCGGCGCCACACTCGCGTCCGGTTTCCCGGGCCTCGATGACATGCCAGAGATCCCCCCCTTCGACGAGGTGGGCGCGCTGGATGCCCGGTCTCTGTCGAAAACCCTCTTCGGGCGCCTCGACGGCCTGGAAGAGGGCACCCATGAGCACGCTTACGTACGGAACACCCTGGTCGAGCTGAATCTCGCCCTGGTCAAGTTCGCCGCCTCCCGGTTCCGCTCCCGCAGCGAGCCCATGGAGGACATCATCCAGGTCGGCACGATCGGTCTGATCAAGGCGATCGACCGCTTCGAACTCAGCAGGGGCGTCGAGTTCCCCACCTTCGCGATGCCGACGATCGTCGGCGAGATCAAGCGCTTCTTCCGCGACACGTCGTGGTCGGTGCGGGTGCCGCGAAGGCTGCAGGAGCTCCGTCTCGAACTGGCCAAGGCCGGCGACGAGTTGTCCCAGCAGCTGGACCGCGCACCGACCGTCGCCGAACTCGCCGACCGGCTCGGCATCACCAACGACGAGGTTGTCGAGGGGATGGCGGCGAGCAACGCGTACACGGCCAGCTCGCTGGACGCGCAGCCGGAGGAGGACGACACCGAGGGCGCGTTGTCCGACCGCATCGGCTACGAGGACCACGGGCTCGAAGGCATCGAGTACGTCGAGTCGTTGAAGCCGCTGATAGCGGGGCTCCCGGCGCGCGACCGCACGATCCTGTCGTTGCGGTTCGTCGCCAACATGACGCAGTCGGAGATCGGCGAGGAGCTCGGCATCTCCCAGATGCATGTGTCCCGGCTGCTGTCGCGCACGCTCGTCAGGCTGCGGAAGGGTCTGACGATCGAGGAGTGAGGGCGCGTGCTCACAGCTGTGGCCCGGCCGCCGTCGGAACGGTGGCCGGGCCACAGCTGTGACGTCGGGGTCGAGTTCGGTTCAGCCGCCCCGGCGGGCCTGCTTCACCTCGCGGTCGATCGCCCAGGCGTCGGCGACCGGACCGAGGTGGCCGAGCTTGTCGGGATTGATCACCGAGCGGATGGTCTGGATCTGCCCGTCGAGTACATCGAGGGCCAGGATGACGAGCACCTTGCCGTCCCGGTCGCGGAAGATCGCGCCGGGCTGGCCGTTGATCTCGTGCTGCTCGCACGTCACGTCGACCCGGATCAGCCACGGGAACACCGTGCCCAGCAGCCGGGAGACGTTCGAAGCGCCCGCGACGGGCTTGGCCAGCTGCGGGGCCTTGCCACCGCCGTCGCCGACCAGTTGCACATCCGCGGCGAGCAGTTCCTGCAGCCCGCCGACGTCGCCGTCCTTCAGCGCGTCGAAGAACCGCGTCGCCAGCTCCTGCCGCTCCTCACGGTCCGCCGCGAACCGCGGCCGCCCTGCCTCCATGTGCCGCCGCGCCCGGACCAGCAGTTGCCGGCACGCCGCCTCCGAACGCCCCACGGCCGCCGCGACCTCGTCGTACTCGAAGGCGAAGACCTCCCGCATCAGGAAGACCGCCCGTTCCAGCGGGCTGAGCCGCTCCAGCAGCAGCAGCGCCGCCATGGACACCGAGTCGGCCAGCTCCACCGAACGCTCCGGGTCCTGATACGGATCGCTGAGCAGCGGCTCGGGGAACCACGGGCCCACATACGCCTCGCGCCGCACCCGCGCGGAGCGCAGCACGTCGATCGAGATCCGGGTCACCACGGTCGACAGATACGCCTTGGCCGACGTGGGCCGGGCCGACGAGCCGTCGAAGCGCAGCCAGGTCTCCTGCACCGCGTCCTCGGCCTCGGTCACGCTGCCGAGTATCCGGTAGGCGATCGAGAACAGCAGGGGCCGCAGCTCCTCGAACTCATCGACCTTGCTCACGTCTGAATCTCCTTCCGCGTCAGTGGAGTTGTCCGGGTTCGTAGTCGCCGGCCGGCTGACGCGTGATGATGTTCAGCCGGTTCACCGCGTTCATGAAGGAGACCAGGATCACCAGGGTGGTGAGCTGCTCCTCGTCGTAGTGCTTGGCGGCGTACGCCCACGCCTCGTCGCTGACCCCCTCGGCCGCGTCCGCGACCCTGGTCCCCTGCTCGGCCAGCTCCAGCGCGGCCCGCTCGGCCTCGGTGAAGACCGTGGCCTCCCGCCACGCCACGACCAGGTTCAGCCGTACCGCGGTCTCGCCGGCCGCGGCGGCCTCCTTCGTGTGCATGTCTATACAGGCGGCGCAGCCGTTGATCTGGCTGACGCGCAGCGCCACCAGCTCCTGCGTCACGGCCGGCAGCGGCGATTCCTTGAACGCCTTGCCGGTCGACATGAAGTACTTGAGGACCTTGCCCGCGGTCGGGCTGGCGAAATAGTTCAGTCGCGCGTCCATGGTCGTTCCTCCGGATCGTCGCACGGTGCCTACATTCCCTGAGACGAGACGGCTCGGCCCCCTGTGACATGGCCGCGCGACCGATCCGGCGGGTGAGCCGGGTCAGCCGACGCGGCGCAGTGCCTTCTCGCGGCGTTCCGACACGCTCGAACCCGACTCGCGCCGTGCCATGCGGCGCAGTACGAGGGGGGCGAGTGCCAGGCCGAGTACGGCCCAGAGGCCGAGTACTCCGGCCGTCTCCCACGGGCGCCAGGACGCGCCGATCTCGACGGTGGCCGCGGCGTCCGGGAGGAGGGCGGAGCGCATGCCCAGGCCGAGCCAGTAGATCGGGGTCGCCTGGCCGAGCCACTGGACCCATTCCGGCAGCGAGGTGAGCGGGTAGAAGATGCCGGAGATCGCGATCATGGCCAGCATCGGCAGCTGGATGAGGCCCTGGCCCCGGGCGCCGGTGAGCACCGAGCCCAGGATCGCGCCGATGGGGAGGGTCGCGGCCATGCCGAGGAGCAGGACCCAGGTCACCGTGAGCCAGGATCCGGCGTCGCCGGCCGCGAGGCCGTCGATGATGAGCAGGCCGGGGATCAGCAGGATCGCGAGGTCGGCGAGGAGGCCGCCGCCGACCGTGACGACCTTGCCGATCAGATAGGCGGGCATGCCGTCGGGCGTCGCCTTGGCCCGCAGGAGGGTGCCGTCCTCGCGTTCGACGGTGAGTATCTGGCTCATGGAGACCATGCCCATCGCGGCGTTCATGCCGAGGATGCTCGGCAGGGCGAGGGTGCCGAGCATGAGCCCGCCGGTGCCGAAGGCCGAGTCCCGCAGGAAGTACAGCACCGTCAGCATCAGGGTGGGCCAGAGCAGATGGGACAGCAGTTCACCGCTGTTGGTGATGGACTGCCGCAGTTCGATCAGGCCGCGGGAGCAGCCCACGCGTACCGTGCCGGTCGTCGTGTTCATCGGGCCGTCTCCTCCTCGCGTACGAGTGCCAGGTAGGTGTCCTCCAACGAGGCCCGGCGGACCTCCAGTTCGGCTATCTCCGCGCCGTACCGGGCGAACAGGTCGCGGACGAAGCCGGTCGAGTCGATGGTCGTACGCGTGTGGTGCTTTCCGTCGTGCGTCCAGCGCACCTCGTCCTCGCCCGCCACCTGGCGCGCCAGTTCGTCCTCCGTGCCGTCGGCGATGATCCGGCCGCCGACGAGGACCACGACGCGGTCGGCGAGTTTTCCGGCCTCGGCCAGGTCGTGCGTGGTGAGCAGGACCGTCGTCGCGTGGTCGCGGGCCAGGCGTCGGACGAGGTCGTGGAACTCGTGCCGCGCGCCGGGGTCGAAGCCCGCCGTCGGCTCGTCCAGGAAGAGCAGTTCGGGGCGGCCGACGATGCCGATCGCCACGTCCAGCCTGCGCCGCTGTCCGCCCGAGAGCGTCTTGATCTTCTTGCCCGCGTGCGCCGTGAGACCGACCGCCTCCACCAACTCGTCGGTGTTCCAAGGGCGTTGTACCTGGTCGGTGGCGTACGGGGCGTAGTACGTGCCGAGGTGGGCGAGCAGTTCGCGTACCCGCCAGTTGCCGTGGTCGCGCCAGGACTGGAGGACCACCCCGAGCCTGGCGCGCCAGCGTTCGTCGCCGTGCGCCGGGTCGGAGCCGAGTACGTCGACGTGGCCCGCCGACCGCATCCGGAAGCCCTCCAGGATCTCGATCGTGGTGGTCTTGCCCGCTCCGTTCGGTCCCAGCAGGGCCAGCACCTCCCCGTGGCGCGCCTGGAACCGCACATCGCGCAGGACGTCGTTCGCGCCGTACCGCATACGCAGCCCCTCGACGTCGAGTACGACTTTCTCGCTGGTCGTCACATCGGACCCCCTTGCCGTGGATATTTCGACAATCGCGAAAGCTACGTTGCGTTTCATGGATCGTCAAACGCAATTGCAATGGTGGTGATGGTGAATGCGACTGGATTTCCTGGGAAGATCGTTGCAATGAGATGACGGTGAACGCATACTGGACCGACCGTTCACCGATGAATCGTCAGGAGGCGAGGGCGGATGCCGGGAGGCAGGCTCACGCACGAGGAACGCCGGGACATCGGCGCCGGACTGGCCGAGGGGCTGGGATACGCCGAGATCGCCAGACGCCTCGGCAGGCCCACCTCGACCGTCAGCCGGGAGGTCGCGCGCAACGGCGGCACCGACGGCTACCGGGCGGACCGGGCGCTGCGGGCCACCGCGCGGCGGGCCCGGCGGCGCGCGCCCGCGCTCACGGCATCGAGCCCCCACGACGACAGTGCCCGCGACAGCGACGAACTGCGCTGTTTCGCCGAGCAGTTCGGGGCCATGCTGATCGAGATCGGGCTCCCCGGCATGGCGTCCCGCGTCCTCGTCCGGCTGTTCCTCACGGACTCCGGGGGCCTCACCGCCGCCGACCTGGTCGGGCAGTTGCGGGTCAGCCCGGCGTCGGTCTCCAAGGCCGTCAGCTATCTCGAAGGCCTGGAGGTGGTCCGGCGCGAGCGCGATCCCCGGGGTCGGCGCGAGCGGTATGTCGTGGACGACGACGTCTGGCTGCGGGCCTGGGCGCGCGACACGCGCTCGACGGCGAACTGGGCGGACACCGCCCGGCGTGGCGTCGGCGTCGTCGGCGCCGGCACCCCGGCCGGGGTCCGGCTCGACCGGATGAGCCAGTTCTTCGCGACCCTCAGCGAGGACATGGCGAGCGGCCCCGCCGGTGTCGAGGACGCGCTGACGCTGCTCGCGGCGCTCATGCACACGAAGGCACCGGCGGATGCCGAGGCGCTGGCCGCCGGGCTCGGCTGGTCCGCCGAGCGCGTCACCGAGGCCCTGCGGCACGCCGGACCTGACCGCATCAGCCCGGATCAGCGCGCCGCCCTGACGACGTGACACGCAGGCGGTGACCCGAGCCCTCCGGAGACCGTATTGACGGGAGCGTCCCCAAAGGCCACATTGATCCGGGGGCAGGGGGAAACGGTATGGCTCTTGGGGAGGGCTGCCCGACGCCGTACGCCGCGCTGGAATCGGCCATGCGGCGGCGTCTCGGCAGAGAGTGTCTGTACGTGCCGTCGTGCCGGCTCGGGCTCTATGTGGCGCTGCGCCACTGGTGCCCGCCCGGCGGCCGGGTGCTGATGTCCCCGGTCAACGACGACGTGATCATGTTCGTGGTACTCGCGGCCGGACTGCGCCCCGTCCAGGCGCCGTTGAGCGCACGGGACGGGTCGATCGACCCGGCGGCCGTACCGGAGTCCGACTGGCGCGGGCTGTCCGCCGTACTGACCACGAATCTGTACGGGAATCCCGACCCGGCACCCGAACTGCGCGCCCGCTGCGACGCGTTGGGGATCCCGTTGATCGAGGACGCGGCCCACGCCATCGGCAGCGAGGTGGCGGGCCGGGCCGTGGGGACCTTCGGGGACGCGGCCGTGTTCAGCCTCTCCAAGCATGTGGGCGCCAAGACCGGCGGGTTCCTCGCCGTGGCCGACCCCGCCCTCCGTACGGAACTGGCGGCGGCCCGTGACGCGCTCCTCGAACCGGCCGGGCTCGCCGCCGAACTCGCCTACGCGCTCAGGCCGTACGCGGAGGCCGGGGTGCGCGGGCTGCGGCTGGTGCGGGCCGCGCGCGGTCTGCTGCGCGCGGCCGGGGCCGAGGAGCGCCGGGGCATCCGGATGGAACTGCGGCCGGGTGAGCTGAAAGAGGCGCTGGCCGAGGGGCGGGGGCTGGGCGGCTTCGACTCGTGGGTACGGGTGGACATGCACCGGTACCGCGTCACACCGGGCCGTGTCCGGCTGCGGCGCACCGAGCGGCTGCTGTCCGGGCTCGATCCGCTGCTCGCCGCCCACCGGGCGGGTACGGAGCGGCTGTTGGCGACCCGATGGGCGGCGCCCGCGCCCCGGTCGGTCGTACAGCCGCTGTTCCGGGTGCCGTTGCTCGTCGCCGACCGGGACGCCGCCGTCGCCGCGCTCGCCCGGCGCCGCATCACCACCGGGTATCTGTACGACCCGCCGCTGGATGTGTACGCGGGTGACGTCTTCACCGACGCGTCGCCGCGCCCCGCGCCCGCCGCCTGGTTCGCCCGTCACGCGCTGCCCGCCGACCCGTTACGGGCGGACCAGGTGATCGCCGTACTGGACCAGTCGGGGGCCGAGCCCGCCTTGCCTCCGGGGCACGGCGGTGACTGACACGGCGCGCAAGGACACGACAGCCGCCGAAGGCGACAGCGCCGACAACAGCGACTCGATGTTCCGCAACGCGTACGCGCTGATGCTCTCCACCGGCGTCTCCGCCGCCCTCGGTCTCGGCTTCTGGCTGGTCGCCGCCCGCTACTACACCGAGGAGGCCGTCGGCCAGGGCTCCGCCGCCATCGCCGCGATGCGGCTGCTGGCCTCCCTCACCGCGACCACCATGATCGGCGCGGTGGTGCGTTACGTGCCACGGGCCGGGCGGGCGACCGGCGCGCTCGTGTGGCGTGCGTACGCGGTCAGTTCGGCCGTCGTGTGCGTCGCCTGCGTGGTCTTCCTGCTGACGCTGGACCTGTGGGGACCCTCGTACGCGCCGCTCGACGGCGTCACCGCCGGGCTCGTCTTCACCGCCTCCTGCGTCGCGTGGGCGCTGCTCACCCTCCAGGACGGTGTGCTGACCGGGCTCCGTAAAGCCTTCTGGGTGCCCGTCGGCAACGCCGTCTTCTCCCTCGGCAAGCTGCTGCTGCTCGTCGCGTTCGCCACGGCGATGCCGGTTCTCGGCGTCTTCGTGTCCTGGGCGGCGGCCATCGCGCTGTCCGTACTGCCGCTCGGCTGGCTGGTGTTCCGCCGGCTCATCCCCCGGCAGGCCGCCGCCGACCGGGACCGCGAGCCGCCGCGCCCGGCCGACATCGGGCGGTTCCTGGCCGGTGACTCGGTCGGCGCCCTGTTCAGCCTGGCGATGATCAATCTGCTGCCGGTGATGGTGGCCGTGCGCTTCGACGCGGCGCACAACGCGTTCTTCTACACCGCGTACACCGTGGGCGGGACGATGGAGTTCATGGCCATCAACATGGCCTCGTCCCTGACCGCGCACGCCTCGCACTCCCCCGAGCGGCTGGCCGAGGGCGTCCGGGGGGCGCTGCGCCGGATGACGGTGCTGCTGGTGCCCGTGGTGCTGGTGCTGGTGGTCTTCGCCCCCCAGGTCCTCGCGCCCTTCGGCGCCGACTACGCCGAGCACGGCTCGACGGTGCTGCGCCTGCTGGCCGCCGCCGCGCTGCCTCGCGTGGTCGTGGAGCTGTACATCGGCGTGCTGCGTGTCCAGGGGCGTACGGGCATGCTCGCCGCCCTTCAGGGCGCCATGTGCGTGTCCGTCCTCGGCAGCGCGGTCCTGCTGCTCGGACCCGCCGGGATCTCCGGCGCCGGGCTGGCGATGCTGCTGTCCATGACGCTCGTCGCGCTGGTGGCGGCGCCGGGGCTGCGGTCGGCGCTGAGAAGGCCCGGCAGGGAGCCCGACACGGGCTACGGGACGACCTGGGCGCGCGAGGCCGCCGAGCGGCGGCGGCGTACGGGAGGCGGCCCGCTCGACGCGGCGGAGGAGGCCGCGTACCGGGCGGCGTGGGCGCGGCAGACCACGTATCCGCACGGCGGGTACGACACGGCGACCCCGGCCTTCGGCCTGCCCGTGCACGTACCGAAGCCCGCGGCCCGTACGGAGGCGGCTCCCCGGGAGGAACCACCGGCGCCCCCGCCCGCCGAGGGGCGTCTGTCGGCCGTGGTGCTGTGGCTGCTCCTCGCTCTCGCCACAGGCCTGTTCTGGATACCGCTCCGGGACGCGGCCGGCCTCCGCCCCGGTCCCGCGTCGGGCGCCCAACTCCTCGCCGCGCTGCCGCCGTTGGCGCTCGGTGCCGGAGTCCTCCTGATCGTCGTCCAGTGCGCGGCCTTGGCACTCGTACGGTCGCGTCCGCTCCTGCTCACGGCCGGTCTGCTGGCGCTGTTCGGGGCGCTGCACGGCGCGCCGCCGCTCCTCGGCGTACGGCCGGAGGCGGCGTCCGGCCTCTGGCACCGACCGCTTGTCGACGCGCTCACCCAACTGCTCGACCGCGAAGGGGCGTTGGAGCTGCTGCCCGTCGCACTGCAACTGCTCTGCCTGGGGCTGGCCGCCGTCGTACTCCGGACAGCGGGCGCGGACGGGCGGATCGTCGCGGCGGCGGTCTGGATTCTCGCGGTGGCGGGCTGGTCGGCGCAGCGCGCCTTCGCATCGGTCGCCGTCCCGGTGTCCGCCGGGCTGTTGGCGGTCGCGGTCGCCGCCGTACTGGCGCGTATCGCCGCCCGAAGGTCCCGCTCCCGGAGCTGAGCGTTTGCGCCCACCCGAGATATGGGTTGAACTAGGACATGTACGTGGAAATCAGCTTCCTTCTGAGGGGATGATGGCATGTCCACCGAGACCAACGCCCTGGACGTTACGAGGGACTTGGACGTCGACATCGACGCGGTCCTGAGCCCGAGCGAGGCCGAAGGCACATACCGCGACAGCCGAGAGTGCGCCGCACTGGCGCTGGCCGCCGGTTCAGGCGCGATCCTGCTCTCGCCGCCGACTCCGCGCCCCAAGAAGGGTTGACGGGAGACGTCGAATGGAGCAGTCAGGTACCTCTCCCCGCTTGGCGGGTGTGGTGCATGACCTGGCTTCAGAGGTGGTCTCCGTCCTACGGGACGGAGGCCATTCCTCTGTGGTGGGCGGCACCGTCGGCACCCTCGCGGACGACCAACTGAGCCTGGCGGCGGTGCGCGTGCTGGGCGCCGACGTCCTGCTGCCGAGCGTGCTCACCCGCCGCCGGCCGCTCCCGGACGACCTGGCGGTCTTCCAGCGCGCCGTCCTCACCTACGCCCCCGGCGCCACGTCGTCCGAGACGACGGTCTGGAGCCACTGGGCGATGACCCAGACGCTGCACAGACTGGACGCGCCCGCGACCGGACCGGCTGCCGGGCCGGACGCGTCGTGGCTGGACGCCCTGGACTGGCCCCGGCTGACCCACCAGCTGTCCCTCCTGGCGGCGCTCGCCGTACCCGGCGCCGACTCCGGAGTGGCCCAGGCGGCCGCCCGCCGGCCCGTGGACGTGGCGCGGGGCTTCGTACGCGCGGTACGCCGCCGTGACTGGCTCCAGGCCGCCGGTGCCGGGCGCTGGCTGACCGTCCTCGACGGCGTCCCCGACACGCTCGGACTGGACACCGGACTCGAATTCGTCTCGCAGATGGCGGGCGCGGACGCACGCGTCGGCCTGCATGTGCACGCCGCGCGGCACATCCGCGCCGGGGGCCGTGGATGAGTACGCCCCCGACGGCCGAGGTGACGGAGCGGTCCCAGGCCTCCCGCGTCTCACGGACCGCCCTGGCCTGGGTGCACGACCACCGGGACTCCTTCCGCCTGCCGGACGACGTGCTGGCCCCGGACGCGGACGTCAACCGGACGCTGAAGCCGCTCGGGGAACTGGCGCAGCTCAGCTTCTCGATCCGCGAGCGGAGCGAACCCGGCTCCGTACGCCACGGACACGCCTCCGAACTGCTGGGCCTCGCGTGGGACCAGACCCGGCAGGGCGCGCTCTTTCTCGACCTGCTGCGCGGCGAGCCCTTCGCGACGTATCCGCTGGAGATCTACGCGGCCTTCGCCGCCGCCGGTCTGCGGCACCCGGGCTTCGAGGAACTGGCGGCGACCGTGCGCCGTACACGCGGCTGGGAACGCGTCGAGCAGGAGCCGAACCGGCGTCTGGGTGTGCTCAACTCCGAGCGCCGCGTGGGCTTTCCGCAGCACGGCGAGCCGTCGGCCGCGCTCGCGCGTACCTGGCTGGGCGGGCTGCCGGAGCCCTGGACGTTCGAGCGGACCGCGGGTTACGGGCTGACGCACGTCGTCTTCCACCTGACCGACTGGGGCAACGCCCCGCGGCTGATGCCCGCCGAACTCGGCGGCTATCTGGCGACCTGGCTGCCCGCGTGGCTGGACACCTGTCTGGAGGCGGAGCAGTGGGACCTGGGCTGTGAACTGCTCGCCGTCGCCGGAAGCATTCCTGACGCCTCGTCATATCGGGGCCTGGCGGACACTGTTGAAGCCGCCTGGGCGCGGATCGCCGACGTCCAGGACGCGGCCGGCGGCATCCCCGAGAACGGCGCGGGGCGCCCGCACGAGCCGCCCAGGGACTTCGCGTACTGCTACCACTCCACGCTGATGGCCGCGTTCGCCGCCACGCTGGCCGACGTCCGCCTGGCGGCCGTACAGGAGGACGTCGCATGACGACGGAGAACAGCGCCGACAGCACCGACAACACCGACGACACCGCCCGCCCGAGCGCCGGTCCGAGCGCCGCCCACACGAAGCTCATCCACGGCGTCGGCGCGCAGGCGATGGAGTGGCTGCACACCAACCGCGCCGGCTTCCGGCTCGAACCCGACGCCGACCCCGAAGTGGGCTTCCTGGAGCGCTTCAAGCCGATCGGCGAGGCCGCCATGATCTGCAAGATCCTGTTCCGGGAAGGGGTGGCGGGCTCCCGGCAGGCCACCCTCACCCGCGGGCTGATGGACCACCTGTGGCGCGAAGCCCTCGACGGCGGACGGATGCTGGCGCGCGGCCAGCGGCAGGAGCCGATCTCGCCCATCCCCTTCGAGGTCTATCTGCCGTTCAAGGAGATGGGCTACCAGGAACCGGAGACCGAGCGGGCCACCCACCTCAACCACCGGCTCGGCAGCTGGGCCGCCCTGGAGGTGCTGCCCGTCCGGCGCCTGGGCATCTCCGCGTACGAGCAGCGCTTCGGGCTGGTACCGAGCACTCCCGTCGAGCAGGCGACCGAGCGCACCTGGCTCGCCCGCACGCCCGAGCCGTGGACCGTGGAGGGGCACATCGGGTACGACATCACCCACACGGTCTTCCATCTCACCGACTGGGGCCAGAAGCCGGCCGGGCTGCCGGCCGACATCGCCCGGTACCTCGCCCTGTGGCTGCCGGTCTGGCTGGACGACTGGCTCGATCTCAAGCGCTGGGACCTCCTCGGCGAACTGCTCATCGTGGACGCCTGCCTGCCCGAACCGACCCTGGACGAGCGGGCGTGGCGCGGTTTCGCCGCCGCGCAGCAGCCCGACGGCGCGATGCCCACGGTGGACCGGATGCCGGAGGGAAGCGGAGACGACCTGTTCGACATCGTCTACCACCCGACGCTGGTCGCCGCCCTCGCCTCCGTGCTCGCCACCTCGCGCGCCATGGCGCGCCTGACGGCGCCCGTGGCCTCATGAGCGAGCACGAGATCATGACGGTACGGGCGGACAGCGCGCGCGCCGCCCTCGCCGGTACGCCGCACGAACGGCTCGACGCGGCCGTGCGCGCGGTGGACGCCCCGGACGTCGTCTTCGCCATGTCCGTGCAGGGAGCCCGCACCGTCCGTGCCTCGCCCGGCGCTGAAGGTCTGCGTTACGAGACCGGCTCGGCGTCCAAGCCGTACACGGGGCTGCTGCTGGCCCAGCTCGCCCGGACCGGTCACGTCGCTTACGAGGACTCGGCGGCGGCCTGCTTCGGACCCCAGCCACCCCCGCACGTCGCGCCGATCACCCTGCGCCATCTGATCACCCACACGTCCGGACTGCCCGCCCTGCCACGGGACTTCTACCGGCAGGCGCTGCCGCACTGGACGACCAACCCGTTCGCCGGATATCCCGCGCACCGCGTGGTCGACGCGTTCCTGCGCGCGCGTCCGCGCCACCGGCCCGGCACGCGCTGGCACTACTCCAACTTCGCCGTCTCCGCGCTCGGTCACGCGCTCTCCGCCGCCACCCGCACGGGCTGGGACGCGCTGATGGAGGAGCAGGTCCTGGCGCCGCTGGGGCTGACGGGTACGTCGACGCGGCCGGGCGGCTCCGCCACCGACGCCGTCGGGCACGCCGGGGACGGCGTGACCGAGGTGCCCCCGCTGCGCATCGGCGGCTTCATGGCGGCCGGCGCGGTCCGGGCCACCCCGCACGATCTGCTCACCTTCCTGGAGGCGCATCTGCGGCCGGAGCGCACACCGTCGCTGGCGGACGCGCTGCACGCGGTACGCCGCCCCGTACTGCGCCGCGGCATCGGCAAGGCGCACACGCACACCCTGACCTGGTTCCAGCACCCGACGGACGACGGTCCGGCGTACTTCCACTGCGGGGCGACGAGCGGGCAGCAGGCGTTCCTCGGGTTCTGCCCGGGGACGGGGACGGCGGTGGCGGCGGTCGCCACGCGCCGCTTCCGCCGGGCCGACGCGTTTGTGCCTGCGGCGTACGGGGTGCTGTTCGGCGACTGAGGAGGCTGAGGAGGCTGAGGACGCTAACGAGGCGGGGGCTGCCGGAAGTAGTCGTCGCGGCCCGCCTCCCGGTAACCCTCAAGCCCCGGGCCCTCGTTGACCGTCAGATCGCAGTTCTCACCCGGCACGGGTCTGTTCCACTGCACCAGCGCCTTCACCTCCGGCATCGTGCGCACCGTGTCGGGGATCCGCGCGTACCAGTCGCGCTGTCTGTCGCGGTCCGCCGGGTCCGGCACCGTGCCGAACTCCGCCAGCATCAACGGCTTCTCGGCGGAGATGTTCGCCCGTAGCCAGTCGTAGGTGGGGCGCTGGCTGCGGTCGAAGTCCTTCCAGTCCGTGGTGTCGTGGCAGAGGAAGTAGTTGTACTGGTCCATGCCGATCCAGTCGACGTAGTCGTCTCCCGGATACAGCGCCGCCATGTCGGCCTTGCTGCCCAGATAGCCGGAGACCGTCCACACCCACACCACGTTGTCGACGCCCAACTCCGCGAAACGGTCGCGGAGATGGCGGTACGCGGCGACGTACTCCTCCGGGGTGCCCGCGCCCTCCTTGATGCGGGCGTCGACCTCCTGGTCGAAGGAGAAGAAGATCCGCTTGCCCTGTTCGTCGCCGTACTCCTTGATACGGCGCGCCTGCGGGTCGATGATCTCCGCGTCGTAGCGACCGGACGCGATGTTCGCCCAGCCCAGCTGGTCCTCGGTCCAGTTCTCGTGGTGCGGCTCGCGCCAGATCGTGGACTCCCAGGCCAGCATCAGCATCCGGTCCTCGCCCAACTCCCGCTCGTCGGGGGTGAGGAGCTGTCCGTCGAGTTCGGTGTTCGACATGTCGTGGTAGTTGTAGACGAGGTCGAGCCTGCGGCCGATCTTCCTCTCGAAGGCGTACACCGCCCTGGTGAGCGAGCCGTCCGCCGGTCCGTCCTCCGCGTACGGGACGTACGCGCCCCACCACGCCCCGCACGGCGGCTCCAGCCGGTCCGTCGCGGCGCAGCTGTCCCCCGGCCCGTCCGACTCGGTGGCCCAGATCCCGAGCCCGGCGATGAGCAGCCCGACGGCGACCAGGACGATCACGGTGTACGCCTGCTTCTCGACCTGGCTGAGCCGTGCCGCCATCAGCGGCCCCTCCGGCCGACGGCGCCGCGCGTCGCGGCGGGCAGCGGCAGTCCCGGCAGGGCGGCGGCGACGGTGGTGAGGGCCGCGAGCGTGATCAGGAGGGCCGTCGCCGAGAAGCCGCGCACCAGAAAGAGCGTGGTGGTGACGGTGACCGCGAGGGAGAGGCTGAGCGGCGCGGCGAGGGCGACCGCCTCGATCCGGGCGGCCGGCCGCAGCGGGCCGCGCTGCGGGTGCAGGAGCGCCAGGCCGGGGCCGAAGCAGACGAACAGCAGCACCGGGATCCAGCGCAGTGGTGAACCGCCGGGCAGCGCGGTCGCGGCGAGCGCGCCCCAGCCGGCGAGGGCCAGCGGTACTCGGAGCCGTAAATGATCGAAAGTCATGGACGGTCGCTCCCCGGGGCGGTGGTGTCCGCGCGTGGCCGGTACTGAAGGACGATGCCGTACGGGTGCTCCTCCACGGTCCGGAACAGCGGTGAGGCGGCGAGGCGCGAGCGCAGGGTGTCGAAGCCGCCCGGGGGCAGGAGCCCTTCGCCGGCCGCGTAGATGTCCTGCGTGCGGGTGAGGATCACATAGGCGTCGGTGCCGGGCGGGATGCCGTCGGCCAGATAGCGCGCGGGGTCGGCCAGCATCCTCTCGTTCTCGGGGAGTTCCTGCTCGGCGAAGAACCAGTGCTCGACGTGGTCGTAGCGGTGCAGCGCCTGCGGGAAGGAGCCGGTGGTGGCGAGGATCAGGGCGCCGTCGGGTGCCCGGTCGATGGCGCGGGTGACGAGCGCGGTCTCGGCGGGCGGGGTGTAGTACATCTTCTCCTTGCCGTAGTACGAGGGCAGGAACCCGGCCAGCAGCACGAGGAGCGCCACGGGCAGCGCGCCGTGGAGGGTGAGCGCCCTGGCCCGTCTTCGGACCGGCCGTCCTCTTCCCCCGCCCGCGCCCGCGACCGCCGGGACGAGCGTCGCCGCCGCGAAGAAGGCGGCGCCCGGCAGCCCGAACAGATAGACGCGGAAGAGCATTTCGCCGCCGTAGTCGTTCACGACGAACAGCGGGACCGGCGCGATCGACACGAGCAGCAGCGGCAGTGCGGCGCGGACGAGCCGGCGGCGCAGGAGCAGGGCCGCGCCCGCCAGCGCGGCGACGGCCAGCACCATCAACACGTTGGCGCGACCGGCGAGTTCGGGGCCGGGGCCGGTGAGTTCACCGGCGTACCCCGCGCGTGAGTTCTGGGTCAGTTGGCCGAGCGAGTCGCGCAGCGTGCCCAGCGTCTCGACGAACAGCGGCCGGCCCATCGTCAGGTCCCAGGCCAGCATGATCAGCGCGGCGACGGCCAGCAGGCCGTAGTTGCGGTAGCGGCGGGTGAGGGTCAGGGCGAACAGCGAGACGCAGAGCATCACCGGCGTGAGCTGGTGCGAGGCGTTGACGGCCAGGATCAGCGGCGCGAGGACGGCCACGCCGACGGCGCGCTGCCGGGTGCCGGTGGGCGGCGGTACGGCGGCGGACGCCGGGTCCAGGAACGACCGGTCGCGCAGCCTGCCCGCCGACCCCGGGAGCACGAAGTGCCGGAGCACGACGGTGATCACGGACAGATGCAGCAGATACGCGAAGCCCTGCGGCGACAGATAGTCCTGCCCCACCCAGTTGGCGAGCTGGAAGATCCAGACGGCGGTCCACACCAGCCGCCAGTCCTCGGTGAAGGTGCGGTAGAGCAGGACGAGCACCGGCGTCATCAGCAGACCGAGCACGATCGGCGCCCAGTTGAGGAACACGGCCGCGCTGTCCACGCCGAAGGCGCGCACCAGTCCGCCGGTGAGGGTGAAGAAGCCGGGCCACTGGTCGTAGGCGGACATGTTGCCCGACAGGGCGCCGTTCGGGCGCAGTTCGCCGTTCAGGAGAAGCTGGTTGACGACGGCGTCGTGCTTGGAGGCCCAGGGGTAGCGCACGGAGTCGTACAGCACGGCGGGCGGCGCCTTGAGCGCGACGAGAAGCGCGACGCAGTAGGTGGCGGGCCACCAGGGCGCGGTACCGGCGCGGCGCAGGGCGGCCAGGAATCCGCAGGTGAGGAGCGCCAGCGCGAGGTAGAACGCGACGGGGAGACGGTCGAGGAGCCCGTAGTCGCCCATGGAACGGAAGCCGACGCGCGGCAGGGCGTACGTCCAGAGGGCGGCCGCTCCGAGTAACGGCAGCCAGGAGAGGAGGAGTTGAGGGCGTAAGGGGCGTGGGAGCGCGCGGCGGGGCGGAGGGGACGGTGGTGGCGGTGGTGGCGGCTGTGTCGGAGCCGGAGCCTCGGCCGGCGCGAGCGCGCGTGGTTGCACGGTGCGACTCCCCCCACCCCTGTGGTCGCGGCCGTCACGCCGCTGTCCCCTTCAGCGAATTATAGGAACTCTCTGCGCTTTTGCGTGGCTCTCGCACATCTCTGTTGCATACGGGCCGCGAGGCGACTTCGGATGCCTAGCCGGCGAACTGCGGTCCGCGCGCCACCGCGCGGGCCTTGCGGTAGAGGCGCCAGCCCACCGTCGCCGCCGAGTCGGGGAACGGCGCCGCCCTCGCGCCCTCCCCCGCCATCCAGGCCGCCACGTCCGCCACCGTGTGGCCGCGGCGCACGATGAGGCGGGCGATGCGGTACGGCTCGTCCGTCTCGGAGCTGAGCGCGTGGCGTACGGCGACGGCGGAGGCGTATCCGGCACGGCGTGCGGCCCCGCGTACGGCGCGGCTGTTGTAGCCGTGCGGGTAGGCGAGATGCGCCACCTCGTGGCCGAGTACGTCTTCGAGCGCGGCCTTCGACTCCCGCAGCTCCCGGTCGAGTTGGGCCGGGCGGAGAGTGTCCAGCTGCGGGTGCGTGACCGTGTGCGCGCCGATCTCCAGGCCGTGCCGCTCCAGCGACGGCGCCTGGGCGAGCGTCATCATCGGGGCGGGCGGCAGCAGGCTGCCGCGACCGGGGGTGAGAGCGCCGGTCGTGAGATAGGCGGTGGCGGGCAGTCCGCGTTCGGCGAGCGCCTCGGCGGTCGGGCCGGGCAGATCGGCGAATCCGTCGTCGAAGGTCAGGACGACGGGGCGGGGCGGCAGCGGGG
Source organism: Streptomyces sp. NPDC057137 (assembly GCF_042670825.1). Taxonomy (NCBI): domain Bacteria; kingdom Bacillati; phylum Actinomycetota; class Actinomycetes; order Kitasatosporales; family Streptomycetaceae; genus Streptomyces; species Streptomyces sp. NPDC057137. The sequence goes on from NZ_JBHUUW010000028.1 coordinate 69,004, forward strand.
CGCCGGTCGTCAGCCGGTCGGCGAGCGCGCCGACCGGGACGGGGGTACGGCCGGTGGCCACGACCGCGTCGAGTTGGGCGGTGAACTGCCTCGGTGTCACGGTGAATTCGGCGATCCAGGCGGGCGGTTCGTCCATCACCGCGTGGTAGAGCAGCACGGGGACGCGGGCCGGTGAGGGGCGCGGTGGACGGCGTGTCATCGTCTCCCCCAGCGGGCCTTGGCGTAGCCCAGCGGGCCGTACAGCATGCCTCTGCGCTCCAGCCGGGACAGCGTGCGCGGCCACGGGTGGCTCTGGATGCCGTGCGCGCCCGGAGTGCCCGGAGTGCCCGGGGCGCCCGGAGTGCCCGGAGTGCCGGCCGAACGCCCGTCCCGGTGGGCGGTGATGGCGCGGGCGTGGGCCAGGCCGCGCGGGAGCTTCGCGAGCAGCGCGGGCAGCAGGGCGGGGTGGCGGCAGAGGACGGCGGTGAGGTACGCGGTGAGGCCGGCGCCGTAGCCGTACGCCTGGTTCCGCAGGTCCTGCCAGGTCTCGCGGTGGTGGTGCCAGACCAGCGCGTCCGGTGTGTAGCGCAGCCGGTGTCCGGCGGTCAGGATCCGGACGAACGCGTAGAGGTCGTCGCCGCCCTTGGCGGGGGTGCCGGTGCCGGTGGCGGGGTCGAAGCCGCCGACGGCGCGCAGCGCGGAGGCGCGGAACGCCATGTTGGCGCCGGAGCCGAAACTGCCCGCCGTGAACGGGAACAGCGGTTCGTCGGCGGGCGGCGCGGCCGGGTCGTAGAGACGCGGGGCGAAGCCTTTCGCGAAGCCGCCGTGGCTCTCCAGGAGGACCTGCGCGGGGGTGGTGAGGCGGGCGGGGAGGATGAGGCCCGTGACGCAGCCGGTGCGGGGGTCGGCCGCGAACGGCGCGGTGAGCGCGGAGAGCCAGTGCGGGTCGGCGACGACGTCGTCGTCCGTGAAGGCGACGACGGGGCTGTCGGTGGCGGCGACGCCCGCGTTGTGGGCGGTGGCCAGTCCGGGCACCGGCTCGTGGACATAGGTGAGGCGGTCCGCGTAGCGGGCGTCGATCAGTTCGCGGGTGGCCGTCGTGACCGGCGCGTTGTCGACGACCACGACGTGGAAGTCCGGGTGGTCCTGCGCGAGGAGCGAGTCGAGCGCCCGGCCGAGCGTGTCCGCGCGCTCGCGGGTGGCGACGACGACTGTCGTACGGGGTGGTGGTGTGCGTGTGCCACCGCTCAACGGGCTGGTGTCGTGGCGCTGTTGGTCACGGTCTGCGTCCTGCGCGCGGAAGGCCGTGGTGAGGACGGTGGCGGGGTCGGCGCCGTCCGGGACCGTGGTGAGGAAGGTGGCGACGGGGCGGCCCCGGAGCCGTACGAGGGCGTAGACGGTGCCCGCGCGGACGGGCGGGCCGCCGGGGGCGGGGGTCAGCGACAGCACCGCCCCGTCCTCGCGGTCCGGGTCGAGGTCGAGATCGAGATCGGCGACGCAGACGTCACGCAGGGGCGACGGTGAACGTAAGGACGTGCTGGGAGTGCTCGGAGTGCTCGGCATGATGCCTCCGCTCGTGTGGTGCCTGCCGGGTCACCGGTCTCGCAGTCGGCCGACCTGGTTCAGGGCGCGCTGCGCGTATCCGGCCAGCTTCGGCCGGTTCCGTACGAAGCTGTGCGCGCGGCGCGAGGGCTCGCGGCTGAGCCGGTACAGGGCCGCCCGTGGCCCGCGCCGTACCGAGGCCCCCTCGTACACCCGCAGGTCACCGGTCTTGAGCGCGTCCTTGTACTCGGCGGCGCCGCGGCCCAGGTCGAGCAGGCCGATCCCGGCGCCGGCCGCCGCCTCGGCCATCCGCAGATGGAGGATGAGGCCCGGCGAGTACTTGGCGAAGTCGGTGTCGTACGCGGGGAACCAGCACGACAGGACCGTGCGTGAGCGGAGGCCGAAGTGTGCGGCGACCGGGCGGTCCGCGACGTACAGCACGGAGAGGACGCCGGAGCAGCCGGGCGTGCGGTCGGGCGTGTGGTCGACCGCCAACTGCCTTACCAGCGTGCTGATCCACTCCTTGGCGAACCGGTCGCGCCGGCCCGTCCTGCGGTACTGCGCCGACTTCCACCCCATGAGCGTGTCGAGGGCCGCCGGGTCGCGCTCGTCGAAGACGAACCGGACCTCGCCGGCCTGCCGGGCGAGTCGGCGTTCCTTGGCGGTCGTCGTACGGAAGAACTTGGGCGATCCGGCGCGCAGGACCGCCTCGTACGCCTCGTAACCCTGGCCGATGTCGATGACCGGGGAGTCGAACTCCTCGGCGGCGTCCGGGACGAACAGCGGCTGGCCCGCTTCGAGGTTGTCGAACTCCCAGCTGGTGAGCGAGCAGGCGCGCAGCAACTCCCCTGTCGTGAGGGCGTGTTCGGGGCTCAGCACCGGCCCCTGGCTGTCGGACACCCCGAACCCGATCGCGCGGCCCTGCCCCAACGGGCCTCTCTCGTACGGGAAGAAGCCGACAGGCACCCCTCCGCCTCCCCTGCCTCCGATGACCGCGACCCGGGCGCCCGGCCGCACCCGGCCGACGGCACAGGTGAACTCCGGCTCCATGAACGGATTGGCGGGCGCGCCGGACAGCGTCCGTAACTCCCGCCAGCGTTCGATCTCCCCCGCGTCCAGCTCCCCCGGCCGCATCACACGGATGCGGGCGGCGGCGGCAGCACCACGTACGCGTACGTCGCTCAACTCGACCCCCCCGGTCGTTCGCCCCGCGCCGAACAGGACGGTACCGGGCCAAATCCCTCCGGTACAGGGCCAGTCGGCAATGTCATGACGGATACGAATCGCGGCCGACACGGCAGGTGAACCTGTACATGGGTCTGCTGGTGACGGGGGTGTCGGTGTGCGGGGTGGGTTCACCCGGCGCGGCCAGCCCGTATGTCCCACAGCCCCCGGCATCCACGTGTGCGGATGGTGCCCGGCCCGTACCGCCGTGTGACAGGAGTTGAGCAACTCCCGCCCGAATCAGCCACATTGCTCGTAGGATCTGGATGCCAGCGATCACCCCATCGCGAGCCCTACGTGTCCGACGAGTCCTGGAAGGGGCCCGGTCTCCGTGCTAGCCGCCGTATCCACGCCTGTCGTGTCGGGGTCGCCGTGTTGAGCCGGCCGGCGAACAGACAGAGCAGACGGGCGGTGTGGTGGCTCGGAGTCCTCGTGCTCGCCGCCGCCGTCGCCCTGCTGATCGGCATGGTGTCCACGGCGGAGTGGCGGCAGGCGCTCGCGGGCGGCTGCGCGGCCCTGGCCGTGCTGCTCCTCGCCTGGGTGCTGGCGCTGCACCGGCGGCTGGGCGCGGAGCGCGCCGAACGGGACCGGGAGCGGCGGACGGCCGCCGCGCGAGGCGCCGAGGTGGCCCATCTGGCGGCGGTGCGCGTCCCCGCGATCACCGAACGGGTGCGCGCGGGACGGCGGTTGGACGGCGTCCCCGGACCGGTCGCGCCCGAGGTCGACACCGGCGAGGACTTCGCACGGGCGCTGGCCGCGGTGGTCACCGCCCTCGGCTCGGACGAGGGCGTACGGCGCGAGCGCGGGCTGCGCGACTCGGTCCAGACGGCCTTCGAGTCGGTCGCCCGCAACATGCACGCGATGGCCACGGTGCAGCAGCAGGTGCTCGACCGCGTGGAGCGCGCCATCGACGACCCGCGCCTGATGGCGGACGTGATGAAGGCCGACCACGCGGCCTCGCAGATGACCCGCAAGGCCCAGACGCTCCTCGTGATGTGCGGTATCTGGCCGGCCAGGCGCGAGTCGCAGCCGGTCTCGCTGTACGACTGCGTGCGCGGCGCGCAGTCGCGGATCGTGGAGTTCGGGCGGGTGGAGGTGCACGGCGGGCAGACGCTGTTCGTGGTGCCGCCGGCCGTCGAGGGGCTGATGCACGCGATCGCCGAACTCCTGGAGAACGCGACCGTGTTCTCGCCCTCCCGCACCCAGGTGATCGTGACGATCCGGGAAGTCGGCGCGGGAGCCGTCGTGGAGATCGACGACGCCGGTCTCGGGATGCCGCCGGACGTACTGCACCAGGCGATGTCCCAGCTCAGGGACGAGCTGGACCTCACGCGGCTCGGCGCCGTACCGAGGCTGGGGCTGGCGTGCGTGGGGCGCTGGAGCCGGGAGATGGGCTTCAACGTGGAGCTGACGGGGGCGTCGGCGTACGGCGGGACCCGGGCGGTCACCTTCGTACCGCACCGTCTGCTGACCGAACCGCTGTCGCACTTCCCGGCGGAACCGGTGCCGGTCTCGGCGGACACGTCCCCGGCCGGTGACGAGCGTGAGCACGAGCGGCCGGCCACCGCTCCCGTACGCGCCGAGGACGGGCCCGGTGGGCTGCCGCGCCGCCGCAGCCGGCGACGGGAACCCGCCACGGCGGGTCAGGACCGAGCGACCGCGACGGGCCAGGACCGAGCACAGGAACAGGCACCACAGGCGTCGCAGGCGCAACCCCTACAGCAGGCGCGGCCCGACCCCGCGTGGACCCCCGAAGCGGCACGCGCGTCGATCACCAGCGTGGTGTCCGGCTCGCGTCGTGGCCGCGCGGCGGCCGTCCAGGACACCGAAGTGCCCGACCAACACGACGGAGGCCGGCAGTGACCGGAAGAGTGACCGGAACGATCTCCCGACTCCCCGACCTCGGGTGGATGCTCCGCCCGCTGACCGAGATCCCGGGCGTGCGACACGCCGTGGTCGTCTCGGAGGACGGCCTGCGGCTCGGCCACGCGTCCGCCGAGAATCTGAAGGGTCCCGTGTCCGAACTGAGCGTGGCCGAGGCCGAATCGCTCGCCGCCGCGTCCGCCGCGCTGACGATGACGGGCCGGTCCACGGCGGGGCTGCTGTTCGGGGGCGGGTCCGACGTACGGCAGTTGATGCTGGAGTCCGACCAGGGCTTCATCCTCTTCACCTCGGCCGGTGTGGGTGCCCAGCTGGGTGCCGCGACCGAGACCGACGCCGATGTGGGCCTGGTGGCCCAGCAGATGCAGCTGCTGGTCGTGAAGATCGGCAGCCACCTGAGCAGCCACCCCCGGGATCCGGTGAGCCCGTCGTCATGACGGAGCGTCCCGACGACCGGACCACCACGTCGGCGGTACGCCCGTACGTGATCACCGGTGGAAGGGCGGACGCCGGAGTCGAACCACTGTCCTGGGAATCGCTCGTGGTGGCCGCGGAAACGGTCCCGCCGGCGACCCTCCAGCCGGAGCACCGCATCATCCTGACGCACTGTCAGGGGCTGCTGTCGGTGGCCGAGGTGTCGGCTCATCTCGGCCAACCGCCCTCCGTGGTGCAGGTGTTGCTCGCCGATCTCATCGACTGGGGACTGATCGTGACCCGCCCGCCCATACCGCCGGCCGAACGAGCCGATGTGACCATGCTGAGAAAGGTCCTCCATGGCCTCGAAAGCCGCCTCTGACGCCTCCGCGGCCGGGGCGCGGGACGCGGTGCCGGACGCGACGGGCGCGGTGCCGGACGCGGTGCCGGACGCGACGGGCGCGGTGCCTGACGCGGTGCCGGACGCGACGGGCGCGGTGCCTGACGCGGTGCCGGACGCGACGGGCAAGTACGTCAGGTCCAGCGTCGCCGGCGCGGCGAAGATCATGGTCGTCGGGCCGCTGGGCGTCGGCAAGACGACGTTCATCGGTACGGTCTCCGAGATCAAGCCGCTCAGTACCGAGGCCGTGATGACCCAGGCCGGCGCCTCGGTCGACGTGACCGTCGACCGGACCAAGGCCACCACCACCGTCGCCCTGGACTTCGGCCGGATGACGATCGACGGCGAACTGGTCCTCTACCTCTTCGGTACGCCCGGGCAGCAACGTTTCCTCCCCGCCTGGCGCGATCTGGCGCGGGGCGCGCTCGGCGCGCTCGCCCTCGTGGACACCCGCGATCTGACCGCGTCCTTCGACGCGCTCGGCCATCTGGAGGATCTGGGGCTGCCGTTCGCCGTCGCCGTCAACGTCTTCCCGGGCAGCCCCGTGCACAGCGACGGCGAACTGCGCGCGGCGCTCGACCTGCTGCCGCAGACACCGCTGGTGACCTGCGACGCGCGGGACGAGCGGTCCTCGGTGATGGCGCTGATCGCCCTCGTACGCCACCTCCTCCTCGCCGCCGAGTCCTCATGACGCCGGAGTCCACATGACCACGCCCTCCCCCGCCCCCGCCCCCGCCTCCACCTCCTCGCCCGCGACGCCCATCTACGGAGAGCAGCTCGACGGCGACCGGATGCCGCTCCTGTACGAGCAACTGCGCGCCGATCACGGCCCGGTGGCCCCGGTCACCGTCGCGCCCGACATCACGGCCTGGCTCGTGCTCGGCCACCGCGAACTGCTGCGGCTGACCCGCGAGGAGCAGGACTTCTCCCACGACCCGCGCCGCTGGCGCCAGTTGCGCGAGGGCCGGGTGCCCGCGGACTCGCCGATCCTGCCGATGGTGGGCTGGCGTCCGGCGCTGCTGTACGCCGACGGGCAGCAGCACCGCCGGATGCGGGCGGCCGTGTCGGATGCGCTCGCCCGGATCAACGGGCACGAACTGCGTCGCGGCGTACGGGCGACGGCCGAGCGGCTGATCGCCGAGTTCGCCGACGGCAAGCGGGCGGATCTGGTGTCGGACTACGCGCGCAAGCTGCCGCTGATGGTGATCACCGGCCTGCTCGGGCTCGACGAGCCGACGGGTCAGAAGCTGGTGAAGGCCATCGCGGGGCTGGCCGTGTCGAACGCCGACTCCGCCGACGCGAGCAAGCGGATGGGCGCGATCCTGCTCGCCCTGATCGAGGAGAAGCGCCACCGGCCCGGCAACGACGTGACGTCCGCGCTGCTGCACCATCCGGCGCGGCTGACGGACGAGGAGGTGCTGCACAACCTGGTGGTGATGTTCGTCGCCGGCAACCAGACGACGGTGAACTGGATCGCCACCACCCTGCGCATCCTGCTGTGCGACCCGGCGTTCCGGTCCTCGCTCAGCGGCGGTCATCTGAGCGTCGACGACGCCCTGGACCTGGTGCTGTGGCGCTTCCCGCCGACGCAGAACTTCCCCGCCCGGTACGCCACCCGCGACCTGCGGTTCGGCGACCAGGACATCCGGGCCGGGGACATGCTGATCCTCGGTCTGGCCGCGGCGAACGCCGACCCCGACATCCTGCCGGAGGACGGGGTACCCGTCGTCGGCAACCGTTCCCATCTGGCGTTCGGGGCCGGGCCGCACACCTGCCCGGCCCAGGACCCGGCCAGGCTGATCACCCGTACCGCGGTCGACACGATCAGGCACCGGCTGCCTGATCTCGAACTGGCCGTGGCGGAGACCGAGTTGGCCTGGATCAAGTCGCCCTGGAGCAAGGGCCTGGCGGCCCTTCCCGTCCGCTTCACCGAACCGCAGTTGCCGCGTGGACCGCACGCGCCGCGGAGTTGAGGAGAGCCCTGTTGAGCCCCGAGCCGAGCACGTCCCCCGCCACCACCACACCTGACACTCCTGACACGTCCGCCACCGCACCGCACCGGATGGATCCGGCCGGCGGCTGCCCGCACGCCGCCAACGCGCGGTTGCTCGCGCGCGGCGCGGTGGCCCCCGTCGTACTCCCCGGTGAGGTCGAGGCGATGGCGGTCATCGGGCACGACGCGCTGAAGGAGTTCCTGTCGCATCCCGATGTCGCGAAGGGCGCCGCGCACTTCACGGCGCTGCAGGAGGGGCAGATCCCCGACGGATGGCCGCTGAAGACCTTCGCGACCGTGCAGGGCATGACGACGGCGGACGGCGACAACCACCGGCGGCTGCGCTCGCTGGTGAGCAAGGCGTTCACGTCACGGCGGGTGGAGGCGTTGCGCGGGCGGGTGGAGGAGGTGACGGCGGAGCTGCTGGACAATCTGCCGGCGGCAGCCGCCAAGGCCAGCGCCTCCGAGGCGGACGTAGCCGGGGCGAACGTCGTCGGGGCGAACGTCGTCGATCTCCGCGAGCACTTCGCGATGCCGCTGCCGATGGGCGTCATCTGTGAACTGCTCGGTGTGGACGCGGAGTTCCACGACCAGTTGCACCATCTGTCGAACCAGATCGTCGCGACCGACATCGCCCCCGAGGACGCGATGGCCGCCAACCGGGACATCGTGGCCGTACTGAGCACGGTGGCCGCCTCCCGTACCGCGAATCCCGGCGACGACCTGACCAGCGCGCTGATCGCGGCGCGCGAGGAGGACGGCGACCGGCTGAGCGGGCAGGAACTCATCGGCACCCTGCTGCTGATGATCATCGCCGGGCACGAGACGACACTGAATCTGATCACCAACGCGGTGCGCGCGCTGTGCGGCCACCGCGATCAGCTCGAACTGGTCCAGTCGGGCAAGGCGAGCTGGTCGGACGTGGTCGACGAGACCCTGCGCTGGGACAGCCCGGTGAGCTTCTTCCCGTTCCGCTACCCGACCCGGGACCTGACGGTGGACGGCACGGTGATCCCGCAGGGCACGCCGGTCCTGGCCGGCTACTCGGCGGCGGGCCGCGACAAGGCCGCGCACGGCGAGAGCGCGGACGTCTTCGACCTCACCCGGTACGCCACGGGTTCGACCACCCGCCATCTCTCGCTCGGGCACGGTGCGCACTTCTGTCTGGGGTCGTCGCTGGCCCGGATGGAGGCGACGATCGCGCTGGAGCGGCTGTTCACGCGCTTCCCGGACCTGGATGTCGCGGTGACGGAGGCGGAACTGCCGCGCCACGCGAGCTTCGTGGGCAACAGCGTGCAGCAACTTCCGGTGTCGTTGGGGTAGTTGCCGGTTTCACCGGCGGCAGTGGGATGACGGCCCGTCAAGAACTTTGGTCCATACCAACGCCTTGACGGCCTCTCCCTCCCTCCCTTAAATCAAGTATTGAAATAACTGTGCTCAATCTGTGCCCGACCTGTGCTCCACCGCCCTGAATGTCATGCGCATGCCCCCACGAGAAGCGAAGTGATGACCTGTGCGAACCCCCCTGCGGCGTCGTGTGACGCTGTACGCCATGGCCCTTCTCACCTGTACGAGCCTGGCCACGGCCGTGCCCGCCGGAGCGGCCACGCCCTCCCCCGAGCCCCGTATCAGTGCCGCGAGCGACACCAACGGCACGAAGGCGGCCAAGGCCGTGACGTTCGACGAGAACTTCGACGGTCCCGCCGGATCGGCGGTCAACGGCAGTAGATGGCAGATCGAGACCGGCGACAACGTCAACAACCACGAGCGGCAGTTCTACACGGCGGGCAACAACAACGCCGCCCTCGACGGCCAGGGCAATCTCGTCATCACCGCCCGCAAGGACAACCCCGGCAACTACCAGTGCTGGTACGGGCGTTGCGAGTACACCTCCGCCCGGCTCAACACGGCCGGCAAGTTCACCGCGCAGTACGGCCGCGTCGAGGCCCGGATGAAGATCCCGCGCGGGCAGGGCATGTGGCCCGCGTTCTGGATGCTCGGCGACAACATGGGCCAGGTCGGCTGGCCCAACAGCGGCGAGATCGACATCATGGAGAACGTCGGCTTCGAGCCCAACACCGTGCACGGCACGCTCCACGGCCCCGGCTACTCGGGCTCGGGCGGCATCGGCGCCGGCTACAGCCTCCCCGGCGGCCAGGCCTTCGCCGACGCCTTCCACACCTTCGCGATCGACTGGTCGCCCAACTCCATCCGCTGGTCGGTCGACGGCAACGTCTTCCAGACCCGTACGCCCGCCGATCTGGGCGGCCGGGAATGGGTGTTCAACAAGCCGTTCTTCCTGATCCTCAACCTCGCCGTGGGCGGCTACTGGCCCGGCGACCCCAACAGCAGCACGCCCTTCCCGAGCACGCTGACGGTCGACTACGTGCGGGTCACGACCGACGGCGGCGGAGGCACCGGCGGCTCGATCACCGGTGTCGGCGGCAAGTGCCTGGACGTGGCGTCGGCAAGTTCCGCCAACGGCACGCCTGTTCAGCTCTACGACTGCAACGGCTCGGCCGCGCAGCAGTGGAGCAGGGGCGCCAACGACTCGCTGCGGGCGCTCGGCAAGTGCCTGGACGTGAAGGACAACAGCACCGCCGACGGCGCGCAGCTCCAGCTCTGGGACTGCGCCGGCTCGGGTAATCAACGCTGGGCGGTGTCGGGTGCGAACGATGTCGTGAACATCCAGGCGAACAAGTGCCTGGACGTGACCGGCGGTGCGTCGGTCAACGGGGCACGGGCCCAGATCTGGACGTGTACGGGCGCGGCCAACCAGAAGTGGTCGGTGAACGCGTAACACCGTCGCACTGTCCGTTCACGGACCCCGGCGGCGCGGCAAGTCCCTTGCCCGCCGCCGGGGTTCGTCGTTCTCCGGGCCCGTGTCCGTGTCCGTGTCCGTGTCCGGGTCCGTGTCCGGGCCCGTTCAGTGGCGGCGTACGCCGGAGCGCCAGACGCCCCACGTCAGCGGGACCCCCGGCCGGTAGGCGAGATGGACATGGCTCGGGGCGTCGAGCAGGACGAGGTCGGCGCGGGCGCCGGGCGTGAGGCGTCCGACGTCCGTACGGCGCAGAGCGGCCGCGCCGCCCGCCGTGGCCGACCAGATCGCCTCGTCGGGCGTCATCCCCATGTCGCGTACGGCGAGCGCGATGCAGAACGCCATCGACGAGGTGAAGGACGAGCCGGGGTTGCAGTCGGTGGACAGCGCTACGGTGGCGCCCGCGTCCAACAGGCGCCGTGCGTCCGGCCATGCGGCGCGGGTGGAGAACTCGGCGCCGGGCAGCAGCGTCGCGACCGTGCGCGAGTGGGCGAGCGCGTCGACGTCCGCGTCGGTGAGATGGGTGCAGTGGTCGGCGGAGGCGGGGTCCCCGAGGACGGCGGGGTGGGCGCCGGGGGCGGTACACCACAGGGTTGCGGTGTCGCGGGGGTGGTGGGCCTTGGCCTGCCCGGCGGTGAGGATCGCGCGCGCCTGGTCGCCGTCGAAGGCGCCCTTCTCGCAGAAGACGTCGACCCAACGGGCGTACGGGGCACAGGCGTCGAGCATGTCGCCGGTGACGAGGTCGACATAGGCGGCGGGGTCGTCGGCGAGTTCGGGCGCGACGATATGGGCCCCGAGGTAGGTGACCTCGTCGGTGTGCCGGGACGCGACGCGCAGCGCGCGTGCCTCGTCGGCGACGGTGAGGCCGTAGCCGGACTTGGTCTCCTGGGTGGTGGTGCCCTGGCGGAGTCCTTCCGCGAGGTACTTCGCGACGTTGGCGCTCAGCTCGGCGTCGGTGGCGGCGCGGGTCGCGGCGACGGTGGTGCGGATGCCGCCGGCGGAGTAGGGGCGGCCCGACATGCGGGCGTTGAACTCCTGGGTGCGGTCGCCCGTGAAGACGAGGTGGGAGTGGGAGTCGACGAAGCCGGGGACGGCGGCCCGGCCGCCGGCGTCGACCGCGTTGTCAGTGGCGGGTGCTTTGCTTGATTCACCGACCCAGACGACGCGGTCGCCGCCGATGACGACGGCCGCGTCCTGGATCAGACCGATGGGGGATCCGTCACCGAGGGAGGGGTCGTTGGTGACCAGAGCGGCGATGTTGGTGATGGCGGTGGTGCGGGCGCTGTGGGGCGTGTTCGTGGGCGCGGGGGTGTTCGTGGCCACGTTCATGGGTGCGGGCGGGTTCGTGGGCGTCATCGTGGGGGCGCTCTCCTTCAGCCGCGTACGGCCGCGATCGACCGGGCGAGGGCCCCGGGCACGTCGGGGATCAGGGTGTGCGCACCGTCGCGTACGAGATGGCGACCGCCCACGATCGTGTGCCGCACGTCCGCGGCCGTCGCGGCGAATACGGCGATCTCGGCGCCCAGCCTGGGCACCTGCCCCACTGTTCTGACGGAGTCCAGGGCGATCGTGACGAGGTCGGCGAGCGCGCCCCGCTCGATCCGGCCCGCATCGGGCCTGCCGAGGGCCGCGTGGCCGTCGGCCGTGGCGGCGGTGATGAGCGCGGCGGCCGTCCAGTGACCGCGGGTGCGGGAGCGCAGCCGCTCGTTGAGTTCCAGGGCGCGGGCCTCTTCGAGGATGTCGATCACGGCGTGGCTGTCGCTGCCGAGGGACAGGGGCGAGCCCGCGTGCTGGAGCTGCGCGGCGGGGCCGATGCCGTCGGCGAGGTCGCGTTCGGTGGTGGGGCACATGCAGGTGCCGGTGCGGGTGGAGCCGAGCAGGGCGATGTCGTCGTCGGTGAGATGGGTGCTGTGGACGGCGGTGGTGCGGGGGCCGAGGACGCCGTGGTCGGCGAGGAGACGGGTGGGGGTGCGGTCGTGGGTGGCGAGGCAGGCGTCGTTCTCGGCGGTCTGTTCGGAGAGATGGACATGGAGCGGGGCCTGCCTGGCCTCGGCCCATTCGGCGATGGTCGAAAGCTGCTCGGCGGGCACGGCGCGTACGGAGTGGATGGCGGCGCCGATACGTACGTGGTCGTCGCCCTTGCCGCCCTTGCCGTCCCCGCCGTCCTTGGCGTAGCGGTCCGCGAGGTCGGACACGCGTTCCGCCCAGGCGTGCGCGGTGCCGTCGGAGAAGCGGACCTGGTGGCGGTCCGGGGGCTTGCCGCCGCGGCGCTTGGAGATGCCGGAGGAGAGATAGGCGGTGTCCAGGAGGGTGATCCGGATCCCGGCGTCGTCGGCGGCGGCGATCAGCGCCTCGCCCATCGCGTTGGGATTGTCGTAGGGCGTTCCGCCAGGCGCGTGGTGCATGTAGTGGAACTCACCGACGGAGGTGATGCCGGCCAGCGCCATCTCGGCGTACACCGCGCGGGCGAGCGCGTGGTAGTTGTCCGGGGTGAGGCGGGCGGCGGCCCGGTACATCATCTCGCGCCAGGTCCAGAAGGTGCCGGAGCCGACCTGGACCTTGCCGCGCAGCGCGCGGTGGAAGGCGTGCGAGTGGGTGTTGGCCAGGCCGGGGAGTGTGAGCCCGCGCAGGGCCGTGGCGCCGGGCGGTGGGGTGTCGTCCCCGATGCGGACGTCGGTGATGCGGCCGTCGGCGACCGTCACGGTCACACCCGGTTCGACGTGGGTGTCGAGCCAGGCGTGCTCCAGCCAGTACGTGGTCACGTGCACGCCAGCCCTTCCAGTACGTCGGCGAGTGCGAGGACCCCGGCCACACAGTCGTCCTCGGCCGCGAATTCGGCCGGGGAGTGCGAGACGCCGGTGGGGTTCCGTACGAACAGCATGGCGGTCGGAATGGATCCGGACAAAATACCCGCGTCGTGCCCGGCGCCCGTGCCGAGCACGGGGAGCCGGCCGCCGAGGATCCGGCCGACCTCGTCACGCAGGCCGTGGGCGAACTCGACGACGGGCGTGAAGGACTCCCGTACGACCCGCAGGTCGATGCCCGCGCGCTCGGCGTGCTCGTGGGCCGCCGCCTCGATCGCGGTGACGACGGTGTCCAGGGTGGTCTGGTCGGCGGCGCGGGAGTCGAGCCAGCCGCGTACGAGAGAGGGGATGGCGTTGACGCCGTTGGGTTCGACGGCGACCTTGCCGAAGGTGGCGAGCGCACCGGCGAGTGCCGCCTCGCGGCGTGCGGCGAGGACGGTCTCGGCGTAGGTGAGCATCGGGTCGCGGCGGTCGGCGAGTCGGGTGGTGCCCGCGTGGTTGGCCTCGCCGTGGAAGTCGAAGCGCCAGCGGCCGTGCGGCCAGATGGAGGAGGCGATACCGACGGGGTCACCGGTCAGGTCGAGCGCGCGCCCCTGCTCGACGTGCAGCTCGACGAACGCGCCGATCCGGGCGAGGCGTTCGGGGTCGGGCCCGATGGCGTCGGGGTCGTACCCGGCCGCCTCCATGGCGCGCGGCAGCGGGACGCCGTCCCCGTCGCGCAGGGCGTGCGCCTGCTCGACGCCGAGCTGCCCGGCCGTGAGCCGGGACCCGACACAGGCGAGCCCGAACCGGGCGCCCTCCTCGTCACCGAAGTTGGTGACGGCGACGGGCCGGGTGAACTCCGCTCCCCTGCGGCGGAGTTCGTCGAGCGCGGCGAAGGAGGACACCACACCGAGCGGCCCGTCGAAGGCGCCACCGTCGGGCACGGAGTCCAGATGCGACCCGACAACGACGGCGTCCCCGGCGCCCGGGTCCCCGGCCCACCCCCACTGATTGCCGTTGCGGTCACGCTCGTACACCAGCCCCCGCGCCTCGACCTGCGCACGGAACCAGTCCCGGCACTCCCGATCGGCGCCACTCCAGGCGTAGCGCCGGTACCCACGGGTACCGGGGTCCCGCCCGATGGGCGCGAGGTCCCGCCACATCTCATGAAAGGAGACCGCACCGGGGGCACCCGACCCGACACCCGGCGTCGTCCACGTCCCCGCCCGGGCCCCGGGCCGCCCGACGGCGTCGCCGCCCCCGGCGGGGGCCACGCCCGAAGGCGGCGTGGCCGACCCGGCCGGCTCCCGCGCGCCGTCGTCCCCACCTGGCGCGGCGGCGGGGGTCCGCCCCGACGCACCACCCGCGCCCGGGGCCGACCCCGTGCCGGTCCGGGACGGGGTTGCGTCTCGTCGGCCTTCCGGGCCGGAGGCCGTCGTCACTCGCCCTCCCGCATCGGGATGCGGACGTCGCGTTCCGTGGCGATCCTGTCCGCGATGTCGTAGCCCGCGTCGACGTGGCGGATGACGCCCATGCCCGGGTCGTTCGTCAGGACGCGGCGGATCTTCTCGGCCGCCAGTTCCGTGCCGTCGGCGACCGTCACCTGGCCGGCGTGGATCGAGCGGCCCATGCCGACTCCGCCGCCGTGGTGGATGGAGACCCAGGTCGCGCCGGAGGCGACGTTCACCATGGCGTTCAGCAGTGGCCAGTCCGCGATCGCGTCCGAGCCGTCGAGCATCGCCTCGGTCTCGCGGTACGGGGACGCGACCGAGCCGGCGTCCAGGTGGTCGCGGCCGATGACGACCGGCGCGGCGAGTTCACCGCTCGCGACCATGTCGTTGAAGCGCTCGCCGGCCTTGTCGCGCTCGCCGTAGCCGAGCCAGCAGATACGCGCGGGCAGGCCCTGGAAGCGGACGCGTTCGCCGGCCATCCTGATCCAGCGGTGCAAGGACGCGTTGTGGGCGGACTCGTCCTCGGGGAACAGCTCCAGGATCGCCTTGTCCGTCTTGTGGATGTCCGACGCCTCACCGGACAGCGCCGCCCATCGGAACGGGCCCCTGCCCTCGCAGAACAGCGGCCTGATGTATGCCGGTACGAATCCGGGGAACGCGAACGCCCGCTCGTAGCCGGCCAGTTGAGCCTCGCCACGGATCGAGTTGCCGTAGTCGAAGACCTCCGCGCCCGCGTCCATGAAGCCGACCATCGCCTCCACGTGCCGCGCCATCGACTCGCGGGCGCGCAGCGTGAAGTCGGCCGGCTTCTCGGCGGCGTACGACGCCATGTCGTCGAAGTCGACACCGAGCGGCAGATACGCCAGCGGGTCGTGCGCCGACGTCTGGTCGGTGACGATGTCGATCGGCGCGCCCTCGGCGAGCATCCGGGGCAGCAGCTCCGCCGCGTTGCCGAGCAGCCCGATCGACAGGGGCCGGCGCGCGTCACGGGCCTCGGTGGCGAGCTGGAGCGCGTGCTCCAGGGAGTCGGCCCGCACGTCCAGGAAGCGGTGCTCGATCCGCCGGTCGATCGCGCGCGGGTCGCAGTCGATACAGATCGCGACGCCGTCGTTCATGGTCACGGCCAGCGGCTGCGCGCCGCCCATCCCGCCGAGCCCGGCGGTGAGCGTGATCGTCCCGGCGAGCGTGCCGCCGAACCTCTTGGCGGCGACGGCGGCGAACGTCTCGTACGTGCCCTGGAGGATGCCCTGCGTGCCGATGTAGATCCAGGAGCCGGCGGTCATCTGGCCGTACATGGTGAGGCCGAGCTGCTCCAGGCGGCGGAACTCCTCCCAGTTGGCCCAGTCGCCGACCAGGTTGGAGTTGGCGATCAGTACGCGCGGCGCCCACTCGTGGGTCTGCATCACGCCCACCGGCCGGCCGGACTGGACGAGCATCGTCTCGTCCTGCTTGAGCGTGCGCAGCGTGCGCGTCATCGCGTCGAACGAGCGCCAGTCGCGTGCCGCCTTGCCCGTGCCGCCGTAGACGACGAGCTGGTCGGGGTGTTCGGCGACCTCGGGGTCGAGGTTGTTCTGGAGCATGCGGAGGGCGGCTTCCTGCTGCCATCCCAGGGCGCTCAGTTCCGTACCGCGCGGTGCCCGTACGGGTCGGGGTCCTGACATGGCGGGTGCCTCCTCCGTCACTGCTCCACTGTTGGTCGATCTATTCACATCCTCGCCGGGTGAATAGATGTAGTCAACAGTGGAGTAACCGGCGGCCGGATGATTGGCTGACACGCATGGTCGAGCAAGCAAGAGCCGAGGAAGAAGCAGGAGCCGAGGAGGAAGCAGGAGCCGCGGAAGCAGGAGCCGCGGAAGCAGGACAGGACAACAGCGTCGCCGTCAGGCGCGATCTCGCCGTACGGGCCGCCGTCGAGCAGGGACTGCTCACCGAGGCCGACCCCGTCGTCGCCCTTCTCGACGTGGCCGGGATCCGCGCCTCCGCCGCCGCGCTGCACGCCGCGTTCGCCGCCGTCACCGCCCCGGACACCCGCGTACTGCACGCCTTCGCCGTGAAGGCCGCGCCCCTCGTACCCGTCCTGCGCCTGCTGGACGCCGAGCGCGTCGGCGCCGAGGTCGCGAGCCCCGGCGAGCTGGGCCTCGCGCGCGCCGCCGGGATCCCGCCCGACCGCACCGTCCTCGACTCCCCCGCGAAGACACCGGCCGAGCTGCGCGACGCCCTGACCTCCGGTATCGCGGTCAACGCCGACAACCCGCAGGAGCTGACCCGGCTCGACGCCCTCCTGCACGCGGCCCCCACCCGCTCCCCGATCGGGCTACGGGTCAACCCGCAGACCGGCGGCGGCTCCATCGGCGCCCTGTCCACGGCGACGGCGACGTCAAAGTTCGGCGTCGCGCTGCGCGACGAAGGCGCCCGCGCCTGGGTCGTACGGGCCTACCTGGACCGGCCCTGGCTGACCCGGCTGCACACCCACTCCGGCTCCCAGGGCGTGCCGCTCGCCCTCATGGCGGAGGGCGTCCGGACGGTCCACGAACTGGCCGAGGAGATCAACGCGGCGGCCGGCCGGCAGCAGATCGACACCATCGACATCGGCGGCGGCCTCCCGGTCAACTTCTCCTCCGACGAGGAGACCCCCACCTACGCCGAGTACGCCCGGCTGCTGAAGTCCACCGTCCCCGGCCTGTTCGACGGCCGCTACGGGCTCGTCACCGAGTTCGGCCGCTCGCTGCTCGCCAAGCACGGCACGGTCCTGGCCCGGGTCGAGTACGCCAAGTCCGCCGGCGGCCGCCCCATCGCCGTGACCCACGCGGGCGTGCAGATCGCCACCCGTACCGTCTACGACCCCGAGTCGTGGCCGCTGCGCATCGCCGCGTACGACGCCGACGGCCGGCCCAAGAAGGGCCCGGCCGTCGTCCAGGACGTCGCGGGCCCGGCGTGCTTCGCGGGCGACGTCCTGGCCACGGGCCGGCCCCTGCCGCTGCTGGAGCAGGGCGACCTCGTCGCGGCGCTGGACACCGGCGCGTACTACTTCGCCAACCACTACGCGTACAACAGCCTTGCCCGGCCGGGCGTTTACGGCTTCACGGCGGCGACGACGGCGACGGCGACAGGGACAGGGACAGGGGCGGGGAAAGCGAGCAGCGTGCGGTTCGCCACCGTACGGGCCCCCCAGACCGTGGCGGAGATCGTCGCCGAGTCGGGCGGCGGGCACCCGGACGCGCTCGTACGGGACTGACGACGGCACGGCAGGAATCAGCCCCGCCGTACCGGGCAGAACACTCCCCACCATCGAACGGGGGAGGTCATCTCATGCCCGCGTCCCAAACACCGACAGCGGCGGACACACCGGGACCGTCCGGCGACACACCCGAACTCAAACGCGCCCTCGGCCCCAAACTGCTGATCCTCTTCGTCATCGGCGACATCCTGGGCACCGGCATCTACGCCACCACCGGCCAGGTCGCGGGCAGGGTCGGCGGCGCGCTCTGGGTGCCGTTCGCGATCGGCTTCCTCGTCGCGATCCTGACGGCCGCCTCGTACGTGGAACTCGTCGGCAAGTACCCGAAGGCCGCCGGTGCCGCGCTCTACACCCAGAAGGCGTTCAAGGTCCCGTTCCTGACCTTCATCATCGCCTTCATGGTGATGTGCTCGGGCCTGTCGTCGGCGAGCGCCGCGGCCCGCGCGTTCAGCGGTGACTACCTGGCCGAGTTCACCGACGCGATCCCGCCGACCCTGGTCGCGATCCTGTTCGTCGTCGCGCTCGCCGCGCTGAATCTGCGCGGCGTCTCGGAGTCCGTGAAGACCAACGTGGTACTGACGATCATCGAGTTGAGCGGTCTGGCGATCATCCTCGGCATCGGCGCGTACGCGGTCCTGACCGGCGACGGCGAGCCGTCGCGGCTCACCGACTTCGAGGCGAGCGGCACCGGCTTCTCCCTGATGACGGGCGTGCTCGGCGCGACAGCACTCGCGTTCTTCGCCTTCGTCGGCTTCGAGGACTCCGTCAACATGGCGGAGGAGACCAAGGATCCGAGCCGGACCTTCCCGCGCGCGATCTTCATCGGCGTCGCGATCACCGGCACGATCTACATCCTGGTCGCCCTCGTCTCCTCCCTCCTGGTGGACTACCGGACCCTGGAGGGCTCCAGCGGCCCGCTGTTGGAGGTCGTGAAGGCCGGCGGCGTCGACTTCCCACCGAAACTCTTCGCCCTGATCGCGCTGTTCGCCGTCACCAACTCCGCGCTGATCAACATCATGATGGCCTCGCGGCTCTGCTACGGCATGGCCAACGAACGCATCCTGCCCAAGGCCATGGGCCGGGTGCTCCCCACGCGCCGTACCCCGGTCGTAGGCATCGTCTTCGTGTCGGTGCTCGCCATCGGGCTGGTGTCGACGGGCGAGATCCAGGGGCTCGGCGACACCACGGCGTTCCTGCTGCTGTGTGTGTTCTTCGTGGTCAACGTCGCCGCGCTCGTACTGCGCCGCGACCCGGTCGGGCACCGGCACTTCCGTGCGCCGACGATCGTGCCCGTGCTGGGCGCGATCACCGCGCTGATCCTGGCCAGTCCGCTCGCCGACCGCGCCGCCGACGTCTACATACGGGCAGGGGTGCTGCTGGCGATCGGGATCGCGCTGTGGGCGGTCAACAAGCTGGTGCTGAAGGCGCGTTCGGAGGAGCACGTGAAGACCGGTGGTGACGTGACGAAGTAGCACACGGCACGAGACCGAACGGGACGGCACGGGGCGACCACGGGACCGCTCCGGGCCGTTCCGTGCGCCGACCCTATCCCCGTGGGGCATGTTCCGTTGGAAATTGCCCGAAATCCCTTCCCCCGTACGTACGTTGCGTAATCTCGCCGTCACTGCCGCACGACGGTGCCTACGCACGACCGGCTGGGAGGGAAGTCCGCGTGCCCGGAATCGACGCTTGTCTGCACGAGATCATGGCCCTGCCCGGTGCCCGCGGAGCGGCGATCGTCGACTGGACCAGCGGTCTCGCGCTCGGTACGGCGGGCGAGTCGCCGAACGGTGACCACGAGACGACCGCGACCGAGACCGCCGAACTGGCGCGGGCCGCCGCCGAGTACGAGGCGTTCGAGGCGGGCGACGGCAAGGGCCCGCCCGTCGAGGACCTGATCGTCACCACCCGTACCGGCTACCACGTCCTGCGTTTCGTCGAGACGACCTTCGACAGCAGCGTCTTCCTCCATCTGTGGCTCGACCGCGACACCGGGAATCTCGCGCTCGCCCGGCTCCGGCTCCAACAGCTCGCCGAACGGCTGGTACTCGCATGAACGCCGACACGGCGGCTCCCGTCACCCCGCCCGTCTCCTCCGTCTCTCCCGTCTCTCCCATGCTCGTCCGGCTGGCGGACGAACGCGCCACCGGCGCCCTCCTGCGCGACCACGGCACGCTCTATCTCTCCGAAGGCCGCGTCGTGCACGCCGAGAGCCCCGCCGCGCCCGGCATCGACATCCTGCTGACCACCGGCGGCCGGCTGCCGCGCGACGGCTGGCAGCGGGCGGTCGACGAGGCCGGGGCGCGCCGCGAGGTCGGGAGCTTCCTCGTCGACAGCGGCCGAATAGGCGGCGGCGAACTCGAGATCTGCCATCTCGGCGCGCTGTACGACGCCGCGTTCTTCGCGCTGGCGCCGGGCAGCGGCCCCACCCGGTTCCGGTACGGCGTCGCGCACTGGATCGGCCCGGTGCGCCCCGTATCGGCGGCGGCCGTCGAACGCGAGACGCTGCGCCGCCGTGAACTGCTCGACCAGGTCTGGCCGTACGCCGCGGTCGACACCTCGCCGGTGGTGCCCCGCGCGCCCGCCCCCGGCCAGTCGGTCACCCGCCGCCAGCGCGCGCTGCTGGAGCGGGCCGACGGCGTACGGACCCCGGCGGCCATCGCCTGGGCCCTGGGCCGCCCCGCGTTCCACACCCTCCTGGAGGTACGGCGACTGGCGGCGGCCGGGCTGGTCGACACGCCTCCCGAACCGCCGCCGGACGCCCCACCGACCCGGCCGGCCCTGCCCGCCTGGGTCGCCGACGTCTCCGCCGACCCCGACATCGCCCTGCTCCGCAGGCTCCGTGACGCCTTGGAGGCAAGCCTGTGAGACGCGCCCTGCGACCGAGCGGCGAGAGAAGACAGCTGACGACGGCGGAGGCCGAAGTCCTCGGGGAGCTACGGCGGCTGCGTGCCCGTATCCCCCTGCTGACCGGTGCGCTGGCCGCGAGCACGGACGGCCTCGTCCTCGCCGAGGAGATCTCGGGCGCGGGGACGGACGGGGAAACGGACCCGGGAGCGGCCGGAGTAACGGGCATCGAGCCCGAGGGCATCGCCGCCCTGACCGCCGCCGCGCTCGGCGTCTCCCTGCGGCTGACCGACAGCACGGGCCGGGGCGGTTTCCGCGAACTGCTCATCAGGGGCGAGCACGGCTATGTGGCGACGTACGCCGCCGGCGGCTCCGCCGTCCTCACCGTGCTCGCCGAGCCACGGATCAATGTCGGCCGGCTCCATCTGGAGGCCCGCCGGTCCGGCGCCCGGATCGGCGAACTCGTGGACGGCGCCCTCGAACGACCGGAGAACGTCTGACCCATGACCTCAAGCAGAACACCCGCCCGAGCGACCCAGAGACGAAAAGGAAGTGCGACGTTCATGGCCAACACCGAAGCGGCCCTCAAAGAAGCCACCACCTCCATCGAGGGCGCCATCGGGGCCGCCCTCGTCGACTACAGCAGCGGCATGGCCCTCGGCACCCTGGGCGGCGGCAAGGACCTCGATCTGACGGTCGCCGCCGCCGGGAACACCGACGTGGTGCGGGCCAAGGTGCGCACGATGGAGATGCTGGGCCTCAAGGAGGAGATCGAGGACATCCTGATCACCCTCGGCAGCCAGTACCACCTGATCCGGCTGCTCAAGGGCCGGGGCAACAACGGTCTGTTCCTCTATGTGGCGCTGGACAAGCAGCGGGCGAATCTGGCGATGGCCAGACACCAGCTCAAGAAGATCGAGAACGAACTGGAGGTGTGACGGGAGTCCGTTCCCGCTCGGCCCGCTTGACCCGCTTGGCCCGCTTCTCGCGGGGACGCCGCGCCCCACCGGGTACGGCGTCCCCGGCCTCGACCCCGGTCGTACGGAAGCCCTTGACCTTCTTGCCGACGGGGCTGCCCCGCCCGGCCCAGTCGGTACGGACCCAGAGCAGTTCCTCGCCCGCGCGCTCACCTCGGCCCAGCAGCACGGCCTTGAGCCACAGCCCGAGACCGGCGCCCGCGAGTGCCGCGCCACCGGCGATCGGTACGGCGAACGAGGCGCCCGCCGCCACGACGAACGCGCCCACCAGCCACCACACATGGGCCCGCCGCCAGACCCGCAGCGTCACCGCCCGGTCCTGGAGGTAGTCGAACTTCCCCGCGCGCGAGGCGGCTTCGGCCCAGCCGCCGTACCGCCGTCGCCGTACGAGCGCGACGGCCGCCGCGCTCAGGACGAACAGCGCCACCCCGACGTACAACCCGACCCGGCGGCCGGTCAGTCCGGGGATGAGCACCCCGATGGCGGCGGCCAGCACCCCCAGCCACCACATCGGGGCCGCACCGGCCCTCACGATCACCGTCACCCGCGCCAGCGACTGCTGCCCTCCGCGCCCCACGGCCGCCTCCTCTTCAGATTCACCGATTCACCGAGGTTTTGGCGGGCAGATTAATGCGGTTTCCTGAGCTTTTCCTGAGAACGCCGAAGCTGAAGGGCTCTATTCGACGAAGAGGCGCTATTCGACGAACAGCCCCCGGGCCGCCGCCCGCCCGTCGAAGTCCTCCAGGCGTGCCTGCGCGTCCGGCAGGTCGTCGCACATGGCCTCCAGCAGTACCCGCCCCAGGAGCATCGGCGCGCACGCCGTGTCGAAGGCGAGGCCCGTGCCGACGGCCGCCGGGATCAGCAGGTCGCTGTGGGCGGCGACGGGCGCGAAGGCCGAGTCGGCGACCGTGACCACGAACAGCCCGGCCGCGCGCGCGTAGTCCAGCGCCTCCACGACCTCCTTGGGATGGCGCGGCAGCGCGAAGCAGAGCAACGCGCTCGCGCCCGCGCGCCGCGCCGCGTCGACCCGGTCGGCGAGCATCGTGCCGCCCTCGTCCAGGAGCCGGATGTCGGGGTGGACCTTGGCGGCGAAGTAGGCGAATCCCTTGGCCTGGGCGGACGCGGCGCGCAGGCCGAGGACGGGCAGCGGGGTGGAGGCGGCCAGTACGCGGCCCGCCCGCTCGACCGGGCCCGGGTCGGCGAGCAGGTCGGCCAGCTGACGCAGATTCTCCAACTCGGCGTGCACGGCCTGCTGGTACTCGTTGTACTCGGACGTGCCCGCGTCCTGGTCGGCGGGCGCGACGTCCCGCAGGTGCTTGCGCAGCGCCGGGTAGCCGTCGAAGCCGAGCGCGACGGCGAATCGCGTCACCGAGGGCTGGCTGACCCCGGCGAGTTCCGCCAGCTCGACGCTGGAGAGGAAAGGCGCGTCGGCGGCCCGGCGCACCATGCTGTGCGCGATACGCCGCTGGGTGGGCGTGAGCCGGTGGCCCTCGAAGAGCTGCTGGAGCCGGGCGGCCGGACTGTCGCTCACGCGATCCCCCTGGTGGTGCCTGTCATGCCGGTCATGGCCGCCCCGCTCATGTCGTCCGCCGTGGAGGCGAGTTGGTCGAGCAGCCGCGCCGCCGCCGTCACATCGTCCGTCAGTGGCCGGTCGGCGACCTCCGCGTCCAGTACGGACTCGGCCAGGGCGAAGGCTCTGCCGACGGGCAGTCCGGCCTCGGGCCTGAGGTCCCGCTGGCGCAACGCCCGTACGGCGGCGACGAGTTCGCAGCCGACGACGAGACGGTACGCCTCGCACGCCCGCAGCGTCTGGCGTGCGGCCAGCGAGGCGAAGCTGGCCTGCTCCTCCACGCCACGGGACAGTACCGCGTGGCCGAGCGAGGCCGGCGCCGAGAACGCGCGCAGGTCGCCGAGGGCGGCCCCGGCCGCGTACTCCAGGATCATCACCCCGGAACTCGCGGGCTCCGCGTCGGCGAGGAAGGGCCGCAGCCGGGTGAAGCCGGGCTCGTTCAGCGCGGAGAGCCGGGAGGTGGACAGCCGCGCGGTCTGGACGACGGCGAGCCGGAAGTGGTCCAGTGCGAGGGCGAGTTGGGCGAGGTAGAAACCGCCGTGGTGGTACGCGGCGGGGGCCAGGTCGTCGTCCGAGCCGGGACAGATCAGCGGGTTCTCGGCGGCGGAGTTGATCTCGACGGCGAGCGCGCGCTCCAGCGCGTCGGCGGCGTCCCGCGCCGGCCCGTGGACCTGCGGTACGCAGCGGAAGCCGTACGGGTCCTGGATACGGCCGAGCGGCGGGGTGGGGCGCTCGGGGGCGCCGAGTATGTGCCGCATCCGGGTGGCGACGGCGTACGAGCCGGGGTGCGGGCGCGCGGCGTGGACCGGTTCGGCGTACGCCTCGTAACTGCCGTCCACGGCGAGCAGCGAGAGCGCGGCGACGAGTTCGGTGGCGGCGATGAGTCGGCCCAACTCGTCGAGCGCGAGGGCGGCCTGACCGAGCGTCAGGGCATTGCTGCTGATGAGGGCGAGGGCGTCGTTGTTGTCGAGGGCCTGCGCCTCGGGCGGCCGGCCGCCCTGCCAGGGGTGTTCGCCGACGAGGGCGAGGCCCAGCTGGGAGAGGGCGGCGATGTCACCGGTGCCGACCGAGCCGAACTCGTTGACGACCGGGTGCGCGCCGGCGGTCAGGGCGTCGCAGAGCGCGGTGACGACGGTGGGCCGCAGTCCGGCGCCACCGGCGAGAAGCTGGTTGGCCCGCACGGCGAGCATGGCGCGGACCTCGCGGGCGGGCAGCGGATGACCGATGGCCCCGGCGTGACTGCGCAGCAGCCGCAGCCCGTGATCGGCGGCGGTGTCGGAGGGCACGGCCTCGGTTCGGTTCGCGCCGACGCCGGTGGAGCGCCCGTAGACCCGCCCGGAGGCGGCGAGTTCACGCGCGGTGTGCCAGGACTGCTCGACCCGCTTCATCCCGTCGGTCCCGGGCACGGGCCGCGCGGTCCCGTCGGCCAGCCGGACGATGTCGGCGACGGGGAGGCTCTGGCCGTCGAGGACGACGAGGGCGGGGCGCGAGGAGGCCGGCACTGGGCGTACGGGGGCGACACGACCGTCCGGCATGAGGGACACCACCCTTCGAGGCATTGACAAACTATTCAGTCAACGAGAACTCTGCATGACTATATGCAGCCCCGGCAAGGAGCGCGCGGGCACCGGGTACGCCGGGCGTCCCCTGAGGTACCCCGCAGGCAAAGAGGGGGGATAGCCCCACTGTTCCGGCGGCCTCCGGCTTCGTACCGTTGTCGGCATGGAAGCCCGCGACCCTGAGCTCACGAAGGAGCTCGACGCCACCCTGCAGGCCCGCCGTGAGCTGGGGCCCGAGTACGAGTCCGCGCTCATCGAGTCGTTCCTGGAGAAGCTCGATCAGCGCCTCGACAGCACGACCGACCGTCGTGTCCGGCGTCAGCTCGCCGAACAGCAGATGGTCGTCGCCCGCGGCGCCCGCCCGCCCAGCAGCGGGGAGTCGTTCGCCGAGCGCTACGGCTTCGCCGTCGTCTCGCTGGTGCTGGCCATCCCGCTCTCCGCGATTGCCGTGGTGCAGGCCGACTTCGCCGGGCTCTGCGTGGCCTGGCTCGGCATCGTCGGGGTGAATGCGGCACACGCGGCCGGCGGTGTGCCCTGGGCCCGCCGGCGGACGCGGCCGAAGCAGTCGTCCGACTGGGAGGACTAGGTCCTGTCCGGCGGATCTTCGGGCGCACAGCGGCGCTGCCGGTCCACCGGGGGG
>NZ_JBHUUW010000029.1:0-93049 GCF_042670825.1 Streptomyces sp. NPDC057137
GGGCACGTGAGTGCCCGCCGGCCGGCGGCGGTGCCGTTGCCCGGGTCGTACGGGCCCGTCAGGACTTGGCGACGCCCGGCAGCCGCTCCAGCAGCCCCCGCAGGTCGTCCGCGTGCTCCTCCTCCTGCGCGAGCAGGTCCTCGAAGACCCGGCGCGTGGTGGGGTCGCCGTTGCCCAGCCACTGCGCGATCTCCGTGTAGGAGGCGATGGCCACCCGCTCGGCCACCAGGTCCTCCTTGATCATCTCGATCAGGTCCATGCTCGCGTCGTACTCCGCGTGCGAGCGCTTGGTCAGGGTGTCCGGATTGAAGTCGGGCTCGCCGCCGAGCTGCACGATCCGCTCGGCCAGCTTGTCCGCGTGCTCCTGCTCCTCGCCCGCGTGTTCCAGGAATTCCGCGGCGACCGGCTCCGCGTACAGCCCCGTCGCCGTGTAGTAATGCCGCTTGTAGCGCAGGGTGCAGACGATCTCGGTGGCCAGCGCCTCGTTCAGAACCTGGATGACGCGCCCGACATCCGCCCCGTAGGCGTCCGTCACCGGGCCCTTCTCGATCTCCTTGCGCGCGCGGTCGCGAATCGTCTCGATGTCGGTGAGGAATTCGGCCATGACCGTTTACATCCTTTCTTTCCTGCTGCTGTCGCTGCTGTTGTGCCGACGGGTCCGCAGAATTCCCCGGCCCTGGAGTTTCCGGTCGCCTCGCGGGTTTCTGCCGAGATACGACTCCGCCGCGCGAATCGCCTCATGGGCGGTGCGGTGCCCCATCAGCACGCACAAGGTGTAGGCGACGTCGTCCAGCCGTCGCCGGCGCACCGAATTGTGCGGCTCTTGCAGGACCAGCTGCTCCCAGGTCCGGTAGCGGCGCAGAAGCTGGGCGAGCCCGGCCTTGTCCGGCAGAAGCATGTTCTTCTCCCGATTCCCGAAGTCGGCCCGGATGACCGGGCAACGGAAAAACACAAAGTTGTCCGGCTCGTCCCACACTGCGCCGCTCACCCGCTGTCCGCAAACGGACACGTTCCGCGTTCAAGCAGCGGCGCCGTCCGCTCACCGTCTCCGTCGGCGCGCCGTCCCGGTCAGCGCACCATCGCCGTTCCGGTGAGGAGCTTCACGGCCGCGGCGATCGAATCGGCGTCGATACCGGCGGCGCGCAGCTGCTCCCCGGGGGTCGCGGACCCGGGCATGTTCCGTACGCCGAGCCGCACCAGCCGGGGCGCGGGGCGGCCGTCGGAGAAGACCTCGGCGACGGCGTCGCCCAGACCGCCCTGCGGGTGGTGGTCCTCCACCGTGATCAGACAGCCGGTGTCCGCGGCGGCGGCCTGGAGGGTGACCTCGTCGGCCGGCTTGACCGAGTACATGTCGACGACCCGCACCGTGATGCCCTCGGCGGCCAGCAGCTCCGCCGCCACGAGGCACTCGTGGACGGTGATCCCCGAGCCGACGAGCGTCATCCGGTCGTCGATGGAGTGCCGCAGCACCTTGCTCCCGCCGACCGGGAACTGCTCGTCGGGGCCGTAGATGACCGGTGTCTTCGCGCGCAGCGTGCGCAGATAGCTGACGCCCTCCAGTTCGGCCATCGCGGCGACGAGCCGGGTCGTCTGATTGGCGTCGCACGGCTGGAGCACCGTACTGCCGTGCAGGGAACGGAACATGGCGAGGTCTTCGAGGCCCATCTGGGACGGCCCGTCCTGGCCGATGGAGACGCCGGCGTGCGAGCCGACGACGCTGATCGACGCCCGGCTGACCGTGGCCATCCGCAGGAAGTCGTGGGCCCGGGTCAGGAAGGCCGCGAAGGTGGAGGCGTACGGGATCTGCCCGCAGGCCTGCATGCCGACGGCGGCGGCCACCAGCTGCTGCTCGGCGATGTACAGCTCGAAGTACCGCTCGGGGTGCTCCTTCGAGAAGAACTCGGTACGGGTCGAGTCGCCGACCTCGCCGTCGAGCGCCACGATGTCGCCGCGCGCGGAGCCGAGCGCGGTCAGGGCCTGCCCGTACGCGTCACGGGTGGCGATCTCGTCGCCCACGTCGAAGCGCGGCAGGTTCAGATGGCCGACCTCGAACCGGGCGTCGGCCAGCGCCGACGTGGGCTTGCGCACCTCGACCCGCATGGACCGCCGGCCGCCCAGCTCCTCGATGGCGCTCGCCGCGTCCGGGAGAGGCTTGCCGTGCATGCCTTCCTGGTCCTCGACGGCGGCGACTCCCCGGCCCTTCATGGTGGCGGCGATGATCGCCGTCGGCTCCCCGAGGGTGGAGCGCGCCTCGTTGCAGGCCGCTTCGATCGCCTCGATGTCATGGCCGTCGATCTCGATGGTGTGCCAGCCGAAGGCGTGCAGCCTGCGGGCGTACGCGCCGAGGTCGTGCCCGTGGCGGGTGGGACCGCGCTGTCCGAGCCGGTTCACGTCGACGATCATCGTCAGCGAGTCGAGATGCTGGTATCCGGCGTGCTCGGCGGCCTCCCAGATCGATCCCTCGGCCATCTCGCTGTCACCGCAGAGCACCCACACCCGGTACGGGGCCTTGCCGAGCCGCTGCCCGGCCAGCGCCATCCCGACACCCACCGGCAGGCCCTGCCCGAGCGAGCCGGTCGCCACGTCCACCCACGGGAGCCGGGGCGTGGGGTGGCCTTCGAGCCGGCTGCCTTCCCGGCGGTAGGTGCGGAACTCCGACTCGTCGATGGCACCGGCCGCGAGATACATGGAGTACAGCAGGGGCGACGCGTGGCCCTTGGAGAAGATCAGCCGGTCGTTCCCCGGGTGGTCGGGCTGGTCGAAGTCGTACGTGAGGTGGTTGGTCAGCAGGACCGCGCCGATATCGGCGGCGGACATCGACGAGGTGGGGTGTCCGGAGCCCGCCAGATCGGCGACGCGGACCGAGTCGACCCTGAGCTGCTGCGCCAGTTCTGTCAGTAGTTCGGTACGCATGTCACTCCTCAACCTCACGGGAGACCTCACAGATACGACCGGGTGCGGCAGCCGGCCGCGCCGGTTCCACCCCCTATCCACCAGATTGCCCCACCTGAGGAGAGCCCGCAGAACACGGACCCCGGGCGGGCGCCGTCCGAACCCCGGGGCGGGTGCCCGCCGGGCCCGGCTACCGTCCACGTATGACATCTCGTACGTCGGGGACCGGGGTCGGGCCGCTGCTCAGGGGCTGGCGCGAACAGCGCCGGATCAGCCAGCTGGAGCTGGCTCTGCGCGCCGACTCGTCCGCCCGTCACATCAGCTTCGTCGAGACGGGCAGGTCCCGGCCGAGCGAGGCGATGATCCTGCGCCTCTCGGAACACCTGGACGTACCCGTGCGGGAGCGCAACACCCTGCTGCTGGCGGCCGGGTACGCGCCCCGCTTCACCGAGACCGCGATGGACGACCCGTCGATGGCGGTGGTGCGGGAGGCGCTGGAGCGGCTGCTGCGGGGGTACGAGCCGTATCCGGCGCTCGTCGTCGACGGGACGTACACGCTGGTGGCGGCCAATCGTGGCCTCGCCCTGCTCATGGAGGGCGTGCCCGAGCACCTGCTGGTGCCGCCGGTGAACGCGATGCGGGTCATCCTGCATCCGGAGGGGGCCGCGCGGCACATCCGCAATTTCCGGCAGTGGCGCGGGCACCTCCTGGACCAGATGGAGCGGCAGATCGCGCTCGACCGCTCCGACGCGCTGCGGGCGCTGTACGAGGAGGTCGCCGCGTACCCGCCGCCGGAAGGGGCCGACGACGACCCGGACGAGGCCGAGGACGACGACGCGGCGGCCTTCGCGCTGAGGAACTTCGCCCTGCCGTTGCGGATCGAGCACGGGGGCCAGGTCCTGACGTTCCTGTCGTCCATCTCGACGTTCAACACACCGATGGACGTGACGGTCGCCGAGCTGGCGATCGAGACGTTCCTGCCGGCCGATCCGGCGACGGCGAAGTACCTCTTGTCGGCGCTGGGCTGAGGGCGGACCGGCCCACCGGGCGCACCCCGGTGGACCGGTCCGGATACGCCTCAGGACCTGTCGTGTCCGTCCCGGCGGGGCTCGGACGCGCGGGCCGGCTCGGGGGCGGTCGTGGGTGCGGCGGAGGGGGTTGTCCGGGCCTTGGCCTCGTGCTCGGCGGAGCGCGCCGCCTCGGCGCGCAGCAGGGCGTTGAGTACGGCGAAGGGGTCGATGGGCATGGCTGTGTCCTCGCGGTGCGATGGGGGTTGACCGGCTGGTGGGGTCGACGGGCACAGGGGCGTGCCGGACCTCTCAGCAGCGCAGCACCGCACGGCGGGTGGCCGGTGGGGCGGCCGGGGTGTTCCTCGACGGGGCGGCGGCTCCTCCGTACGGAGGGCGCGACGCCTGCTCGCGCTTCCCGGCGCTCGGGCCCGCCGCCCCGCGTCCGGCTCGGGCCGACGCGGACTGCGCGGCCATCGCCGTGGTGTCGTGGTGCCCCTCCCCGGCGGGCTCGGGCACCGTCGACACGGCCGGGCGGGGTTCCGCGCCGCGCGCGGCCGACGCGCAGGGGTCGAGCGACATCCCCAGGAGGGTGCACAGCACCAGCAGCACGACGCACATGGCGGGACGGCCCGCCGTGGCGGGCCGGGCGCTGAGCGGTTCCAGGGCGCTGTTCACTCGGCACGACCTCCTGATCGTGCATCCTGTGCCCGCGAACGCCGCCGTGCCCGCCGGGAGGCCGAGAACCGCTCTCCCGGGGGACACGGGTTACGCCGACCCGTGGAGGGCCGCCGGCACTGAAGGGGTATCAGCGGATGGGCCGGTTCCCGAAGCCGGACGATTGTCCGGAGATGGTGGTCGGCTTCGTCCGCCGTACGGTCGAGCTGCCAGAGGGCACGCTCCCGCTGTACGAGACGGGCCGCACCGAGGTGAACACCTGGATCCGCGGCCCCCGGGGCCGTGACCGTCCGCACGCGCCCGAAGCCCCGGGCGGACACCGGTAACCGCGCCACCCCCGGCGTCCGGCCGGTCGGGGCGACGGGGTCGGCAGACTCGACTGCCGGGGACCGGACCCAGCCACCCGGCCCGGCCGGGTTCACTTGCTGGAGATGCTCCACTTGCCGTCGCCGTCAGCGGCGTTGCCGAGAGCGGCCCACGGGGCGTCGTCGAGCTTGAAGGCGCCGTAGAGGTAGGCGGAGACAGTGTCGGCGACGAGGGCGACGCGAGCCGGGTCCTCGTCGGTGGTCTCGGCGACCGCCTCGCCGGCGATCCCGCCCAGAGTGTGCTCGCCGTCGGCGATGAAGAGCAGGCTCTTCGGGGACGGACCGAGGTGATAGGCGTCGGTGAACCACTCCGGCCCCCGGGTGGAGAGCTGCGACTGGTCCTTGCCGCCCGCGACGACCAGGGCCGGGGTGGTCATGGTGGAGTAGTCCGGCCTCATGAACGGCAGGTGCTCGACGGCGAGTGGGGTGAGCGTGTCCCCGGTCCCGGTCACGGCGATCAGCGCACCGGCGGAGGCCGCGGGGTGGGAGAAGTCCTCCCCCGGCCTGCCCTCGGCATCGAACACGCGAGCACCGAGGACAGCGCCGGCGGTCTGGGCACCCCAGGAGTGGCCGACGACCGCGACACGCTCGCGGTCGGTACGCTCCGGCAGGTCACCGGCCTGGAGAAGGATGTCGTCGAGGTTGTCGAGTATCGCGTGGAGGTCGGCGATCCTGACGCGCCAGATGGTGGCGAAGCGCGGGTCGTCCCACCCGATGCCGTTACGGCGCGAGTCCAGGTGGGTGGGCTGGACCACGACGAACCCGGCCGCGGCCCACCGGTCGACAAGGGGCTCATACCCGTTCATGGACCATGCGTTGCCGTGGGAGAACACAATGACGGGCAGGTCCCGGCCCGACAGCGGGGCGGTGACCTTCACCTTCAGGTCGAGGCCGCGGCCGGGCGCGGGAACAGTGATGGGCCTGACCGAGAAGATTCGCCGGTCAAGAGGGTGGGAGGGCATGACGGACCTGCGCTTTCTTTGTGGGAAGGCTCTGCCATACTTTGGCGGAGCATCGTTCCGCCAACTTAGCGGAACATCGTTCCGCGAGCAAAAGGAGGAGCCGTGCCGGATTCCGTCGGGGTGCGCCAGGCACAGGCACAGCGCACCCGCAGCGCCGTGCTGGCGGCTGCGGCAGCAGCCTTCGTCGATCAGGGCGTCCAGGCCCCTGTCCGC
Source organism: Streptomyces sp. NPDC057137 (assembly GCF_042670825.1). Classification (NCBI taxonomy): domain Bacteria; kingdom Bacillati; phylum Actinomycetota; class Actinomycetes; order Kitasatosporales; family Streptomycetaceae; genus Streptomyces; species Streptomyces sp. NPDC057137. Next base: position 6,118 of record NZ_JBHUUW010000029.1, read on the forward strand.
GACATCGCGGAACGCGCCGGCGTGGGCGTCGGCACGATCTACCGGAACTTTCCGACCCGGGCGGACCTCGTCACCGCCGTCTACCGGCACCAGATCGACACCTGCGCCGCACTCGCGCCCCGGCTCCTGGAGGAATCAGCCTCACCGTCCACCGCCCTGGCCCGCTGGGTGGACGCGTTCGTGGAGTTCCTGGTGACCAAGCACGGCCTCGGCGCCGCGCTGGGGTCCGGCGACCCAGGGCTGGAGAACCTCCACGCCCTCATGCTCGACACCCTGGTCCCGGCCTGCGCAACCCTGCTGGACGCATGCGCCGCCGACGACGAGATCAGCGTGGACATCACCGCCTACACACTCATGCGCGCCATCGGAAACCTCTGCATCACCGGCCCCGACTACAGCCAGGACGACGCCAAACGCATGGTCACCACCCTTCTCGCGGGAATGTTGCACCACCGCTGACCAACGAGGTCGACAACCTCGAAGGGTGTCGTTGAACGAACGAATGTCGATCGCGAACAGGCAGTCGTACAGCTCTTCGGTCAGCTGCCGATCAGACCCAGGCGCACGCCGACTTCGCCGCCCTCCAGCAGCGCGGCCGCAGCCGCAAGCAGTTACTCAGCGCTACACACCACCTGGCGGTAGCTGTACGAGAACAGGGCCCCCACCGCGTGGACGTCAGGTGCCCTCGGGGCTCGGCTCCGGCTCCTCCTGGGGCACCATGTCGTGCGGCACCCTGGCACTCGCCGGTGTCTGGCCGAGGGGGACCTGCGGCCCGAGGCCGTCGTACAGCCAGCGCTTCAGCACCGCGTGGACCTGCTCGGCGCCCACCAGATCGCCGTCGCCGGGGACCGGCGCGGGCAGGGTCAGGGGCGACAGCAGGAAGGCGTTCGACTGCTCCCCGCCGAGTCCTCCGTGGGAGCCGATCTGCTCCTCGAAGGCGTGCACGCGGCCCGTCGCCGGGTCGTACATCGAGTTGACCATGATGTCCGCGACATGCGGGAACGTGTCGGTGCGCCGGACCGCCTCGGCGGCGCCCGGCCCCATCGTGGCCAGCAGCCCCGTGTCGTCCAGCTTGGCGACGGGGATCTCCGCCCCGGCGGGGCCGAGCACCACGGAGCCGTTCGCCTCGCTCCGTACGAGGAGGAAGCCGACGCCCGGATGGTTGGCGAGGGTCCGCAGCAGCGCGGGGTGGCGTTCGTCGATCTGCTCGCGGCTCATCCGCTCCGGGACGTCCGGGAAGGAGATCAGCCCCAGATTTCCCGAGGCGAGCACGATCGGGTCGGAGCCACGCGCCGTTCGTTTCCCGTCGTCGTCGCCGTCGTCACCCTCGTCGCCCTCGACGGGGCGGTGGAGGGCTATCCGTACGGCGTCACGCGCCGCGTCACGCGCCTCGGCGCCGCTCTTGGTACGCACCGCGCGCCGCGGCACGGGCAGCCCGCAGCCGGCCCGTACGAGATCCCGGAGCGTGAGCCCGTACACGCCCAGGAAGGTCTCGCCGGGGCTCTGCCCGTGGTCGGACAGGAGCACGAGGCGGTACGAGCGCGGCGCGTGGTCGGCGACCTTGGCCAGCAGCGCGATCGAGCGGTCCAGCCGCTCCAGGACCCGCGTGGCGTCGCGGCTGTGCGGTCCCGAGTGGTGGGCGACCTCGTCGTACGCGACGAGGTCGGCGTAGACGGCGGCGCGCCCGGCCAGCATGTCCCCTATCACCGCCGCGACCACGACGTCCCGCTCCACGACGGTCGCGAAGGCCCGGATGAACGGGTAGAGCCCGCCCCGGCCCACCCTGGGCCGGTCACCGCGGATACGTGCCCGCGTGGACTGGCCGACCTCGCGGCCGACCTCGGCGACGAAGGAGACGGCCGTACGGACGGCGTTGGCCGGGTCGGTGAAGTACGCGAAGTAGCCGGCCCGGGAGCGGGTGGCCCTGCCGCGCCGCGCGGCCATCGACAGGACGAGCGCGAGCTGGTCGGCGCCGCCGCTGAAGAGGTTGCCGCGGCTGGCGCCGTCGAGGGTGAGGAGCCCGCCGTCGCGGGTGTGCTCGACGGCGCGGCGCTGGAGTTCGGCGGCGCTGGCGGGCCGGTTGCTGACCATGATCCGCCCGCTCTCCTTCTCGTACCAACGGAAGGCGGGGACATCGTGGTTGCTGCCGTGCAGGATGCCGAGCTGGCTGGCGCCGGTCTGGCTGGACCAGTCGGTGCGCCAGGGGGTGAGCCGGTGCGTGGGGCGCTCGCCGAGCCAGCCGGCGACGGTGGGCATGTGGCCGTCGGCGACGGCGTCGAGCAGCACCTGGTGCCCCACGCCGTCGAGTTGGAGGAAGAGGGTGCCGGGCGACGCCGTGTAGCCGCGACGGGCGCTGTCCTCGCCGCTGCGGCGCCGGCGGCGTTCGGCGAGGCGCGAGAGCCTGCGCCGGTAGGCGTTGTCGTCGCGGACGGCGAGCGCGGTGGAGGTGGCCGAAGCGACGGCGGACATGACGGCGGCGACGACGATGGCGTTCTCGGGGTTGGCGGTGCCCCCGCCGTCGGGGGTGAGTTTGAGCGCGACCAGCAGCAGCGAGCCGTTGAGGAAGAAGACCAGCAGGCCGAGGACCAAGGCCGGCACGAGCAGGAGGGCACGGACCAGGAGAGGCCAGACGAGCGCGCTGAGCAGGCCGAAGGCGCCCGCTCCCAACGCGGCGGTGATCGCGGTCCTGGTGAGGCTGTCGTCGGCGCCCTGGAGCTGGAAGTCGGGCAGGATCCCGGCGAGCGCCAGCATGGTCAGCGTGGACACCGCCCAGACGACCACCACCCGCACCAGGGCCCTGCCGGCCGTCCGCCATCGACCCTTGAACACCGCGTCTTCACCTCACGTCCAGGGCCCGCACACCTCCACGGGCTTGATGCACAGCCTGACACAGCGCGCGGCGGGGCCGGTCTGCTTAAGGAGGCGGAGACGTGACAAGGCGGTGGACGAGGCGGGCTCGAAGAGGTGCGGCGGGTGCGGCGGGACGGCTTCAGCAGCCGTCGTAGCCCGCGGTCGGCATGGAGAGTCTGCGGTGGACCTTGGCCTTCGACGTCGCGTCGTACGAAGGTTCGTCCATCCCCACGGTCTCCAGGGGGATGCCGCGGCGCTCGCACTCGGCGGAGAAGGCGGGGGCCGACGCGAAGGCCCGGTCGAGCACCCGTTCGCTGGCGACGACGAAGGCGTCGATCTCGCCGGCCTCGACGTCCACCCAGAGACCGCAGTGGTCGGAGCGCATCCCGTAGAGGAGCAGTTGCCGGGTGACGACGTACCCCTTGTCGGCGGCCCAGCGCGCGCACATCGCCTGCTGGCCGCGGATGTCCACCAGGAACGGCTCGCGGTCGAGTTCTTCGAGCGGGGTGAGGCTGGCTATGGCCGCCACTCGTAAATCGCCCATGTTTCCGGCCCCCCGCTTCGCTTCACCCGACCGCTCCCCCGAAGCCGCCCCCCGTCCCCCGGTGTTCGACGACCCTACTCCGATCGGGCCCTCTTAAGGAGGCGCGTATCGAGCACGGGCAGGCGCACGGATGTGCCACAGGCGCACGCCTCGGGCGTACGCGGCACGGCCTGGCCGCCGGCCGCCCGCCGGCCGCCGTACGCTGAGGGCTGGATACGGACGGAGCTGAGGTCCCGCTTTGGGAAATGTCATCACCTGGTGGGGTCACGCCACCTGCACGGTCGAGGACTCCGGCGTCCGGGTGCTGACCGATCCGCTCTTCGCCCGCCGCCTGGCGCATCTGCGCCGCCGGCGCGGTGACGTGCCGCCGCCGGAGGCCGCGGTCGCGGACGCCGTCCTGGTCTCTCATCTGCACTCCGACCATCTGCATCTGCCGTCGCTGGCGAAGCTCGCGCCGGGCACCCGGCTGATCGTGCCGCGTGGCGCGATGCGGGCGGTGCCCGGACTGCGGCGGCTCGACGCCGTCCGGCGGCCGGGCGGTCTGCGGATCACCGAGGTCGACGCGGGCGACGAGGTGGAGATCGGGCCGCTGTGGGTACGGGCGGTGCCCGCGTGCCACGACGGGCGGCGGCTGCCGGTGGGACCGCAGCGCTCCCCCGCGCTCGGCTATGTCATCAGCGGTGAGCGCCGGACGTACTTCGCGGGCGACACCGGGCTCTTCGACGAGATGGCGGACGTCGTGGGCCCGGTCGATGTGGCGCTGCTGCCGGTGGGCGGCTGGGGGCCGCATCTGGGCCACGGCCATCTGAACGCCGACCGCGCGGCCGAGGCGCTGGCCAGGCTCGCGCCCGGCGCTGCGGTGCCGGTGCACTACGGCACGTTCTGGCCGATCGGTATGGACGGGGTCAGGCCGCACGAATTCCATTCGCCCGGCGACGAGTTCGTCCGCCAGGCGGCCCGGCGCGCGCCCGAGGTCGCCGTGCACCGGCTTCAGCACGGCGAGAGTGTGCGGCCGGGGGCCACCCTGTGATCGACCAGCTCATGAGCCAGCTGCCGTCGGAGTCCGCGCAGCAGGCCGTCACCTATCCGTCGCTGTTCCTGCTGGTGGCGCTGGGCGCGCTGGTGCCGGTGGTGCCGACGGGCGCCGTGGTGAGTTCGGCGGCCGTGGTGGCCTTCCATCAGACGGCGCCGCTCGCGCTGCTCTACATATTCGTGGTGGCGTCGTTCGCGGCGTTCCTCGGCGACATCACGCTCTACTGGCTGGGCCGGCGGGGGGTCAACTCGAAGAACGGCTCGCGCTGGCTGGCGGCGCTGGAGCGGCGGGTCTCCGACGACACGCTCGAACAGACGCAGCGCAAGCTGCGGGAGCACGGCGTGACGGTGCTGGTGCTGTCGCGGCTGGTGCCCGCGGGGCGGATCCCGGTGATGCTGGCGTGCCTGCTGACCAGGTGGCCGACGCCGCGGTTCATCAAGGGCGCGGTGCCGGCCTGCCTGGCGTGGGCGGCGACGTACCAGCTGATCGGGATCCTCGGCGGTTCGCTGTTCGACGAGCCGTGGGAGGGCGTCGTCGCGGCGGTGGCGCTGACGGTGCTGATCAGTGGCGGTCCCACGGTCTGGCGCAGGCTGCGGAGGCACGGCAAGGGGAAGGACGGGTCGGCGCGGCCGGACGGAAAGGGCACGCCCGGCGGGCCGGCCGGCTCGAACGGGCCCGCCGCCTGTGACGGGCCGGCCGAGTCAGACGGTCAGCAGGCGTGAGGATCCGACCGGCAGGTCCCACAGTTGTCCACGTGGTCTCCCGGTCCGCTCCCAGGCGGCCCTGACCCGCTCCAGCGGCTCCATCACGGGCTCGGCCGACAGCAGGAACGTCGCCCAGTGCATGGGCGCCATGTTCCGCGCGCCGACGTCCTGGCAGGCCCGTACGGCCTCCTCCGGGTCCGCGTGGACGTCACTGAGCCACCAGCGCGGTTCGTACGCTCCGATGGGCAGCAGGGCGAGGTCGATGCCCGGGTGGCGGCGGCCGATCTCCTCGAACCAGTGCCCGTAGCCGGTGTCCCCGGCGAAGTAGACGTTCTGCCCGGTGGCCACGTCACTCAGCACCCAACCGCCCCACAGGGAGCGGCAGGTGTCGGTGAGGGTGCGCTTCGACCAGTGGTGGGCGGGGACGAAGTCGAACCGTACGGTGCCGGTGCCACCGTTCCCGGCCGGCAGTTCGGCGGCCTCCCACCAGTCCAGCTCGGTGACGTGGGTGAAGCGGCGGCGCCGGCACCAGCGGGCGAGACCGGCGGGCACGAACATCGGGGTGTCCCTCGGCAGCCGTCGCAGCGTGGGCGCGTCGAGATGGTCGTAGTGGTTGTGGCTGATGACGACCGCGTCGACGGGCGGCAGGTCCTCCCAGCGGACGCCGACGGGCGTGACCCGCGCGGGCGTGCCGAGGATCCGGCGCGACCACACCGGATCGGTCAGGACCGTGAGCCCGCCGATACGGATCACCCAACTCGCGTGCCCCGCCCAGGTGACGGCGACGGTGCCGGCGTCCACGGCGGGCGGCGGCCCGGGTTCGAAGGGCAGCAGCGGGACGGCGTCGAGCGCGCCGGGGCCCGGCCGCGCGGCGCCCTCGCGGGCGAGCCGCGCCATCGCGCGTACGCCGGGGAGCGGGGTGGTCAGCCGGTGGGCGAAGGACCGGGGCCAATGGCGACGGACCTCGCCGAGCGGGCGGAGCGCGCCGTCGGCCGCCGTGCGGCGGGCGGGGTCGGGGGCCCTGCCGTGCCCGCGCCCGTGCTCCTGTCCGTGCCCGCGTCCTGTGAGGTCCGTCCGATCGGTCTGTTCCGTCATCGAAGCTCCGTTCAGGGCGGTGCGACACGGTTCGTCGGGGCCGTACGTCGGGGTCGTCGGGCGGTCGGCGGTCGGCGGTCGGCGGTCTCAGCGCAGCTCCCCCAGAGCCGCCGTCAGAATGCTGAGCGCTTCGGCGACATGCGGCAGTTCCAGCGGTTCCACTGCGGTGAGGGACTCCGTCCGCCGCTCCGGGGTTGACCCGAGCAGCGGTCCGGTGGCGAACCGCACGCGCAGCGCGCCCAGTTCGTCCCCGAACCGGTGCCCGCCCGGCACCGGCACGCCCAGCCGTTCGCCCAGGAACTCTTCGAGTTCCATGGAGTCGCCGACCCCCCGCGCGCCGAGTCCGCGGCGCAACGGCCCGAGGTCCGCGTACAGATGACGGCCCGCCTGCGGCGGTCTGGCCAGCGCGCCGGCGGTGAGGACGACATGGTGTACGGCGGCGGCCACGCGCGCGTGCAGCGCGGCCGCCTCGGCGACCCGCGCCGTCACGGCCGCCGGCTCGTCCAGCGCGTAGGCGGCAGCGGCGGCGACCGGCCCCGCGACGAGCGCGCCCAGCGCGGTGAGGTGGTCCACCGTCCTGGCCCGGCGGGCGGCGCCGGCGGGTGTGGCGGGGAAGCGGGCGACTGCGGCGGGCCACGACGCCGGGGTGAGCGCGCCCGCCAGGTCGAAGAAGACGGTGACGTCGTCGGGCCACATCTCGGCGGGGCTGAGCGGCACCGTCTCGTGCGGCCGGTGCACGGTGTCGCGCCAGGTCTCGTCACTGATGATGTGCAGGCCCTCGCCGACCGCGGCCTCGCACGCCTCCCGGAGAAGTTCGGGCGGGGCGACGGTGCCGGTGGGGTCGTCGGCGATCGAGAGCAGCAGCAGCCGTGGGGTACCGCCCTCGGCCCGTACCCGGCGCACCGTCTCAAGGAGGGCGTACAGATCGGGTACGCCGCCGCACTCCGCCGGGGTCGGCACCTGGAAGACGGGCCGGCCCAGAAGTCTGGCCTGCGGTGCCCAGGACGCCGGGTGCGGGCGGGGCATCAGAACGTCGCCGCCGTGCGCGGCGAGCAGCGCGAGGAGCAGCGGCTGCGCGCCGGCCGCCACGGCGACCTCCTGGGGATGCGCGGGCAGCCCGCGCCTGGACCAGTAGCCGCAGGCCGCCTCCCGCAGGACCGGCCCGCCGCCGGGCGGCTCGGGTGTGGTCCGGTCGGCGGCGTCGGCGAGTACGGCGACGAGTTCGGGGAGCGCGGGCAGGCCCGAGTCCGGGGCCAGGGGCCCGTACCGTACGGGACCGCGTCCTTCGTGCGCCGCCCCTGTCGTCTTCGTGGTCCCTGTCGTCTCCGTGGTCCCCGTGGTCCCCGTGGTCCCCGTCGTCCTCATGCGCGCCACCTCCAGACCGGGCCGGGTGAGGGGCTGTGCCTACGCTTCGCGCCCCAGCATCGCCAGCAGACGCGTCTGGGTGTCGGCGTCCGGCGGCGGATCCAGCGCGGTGTCGAACAGGCCGCTCTGCGACAGGCTCACCGCGTACGGCTCGACCTCCTCCAGCGCGAAGTCGACCAGCGGTCCGGGCAGCCGCTCGTTCACGCCGATCCCGCGCGACAGGTCCCAGGTGTGGACGACGGCGTCGAGCACCATCTGCGAGCAGTAGGCGTCAGCCGCGGTCGCGCCGTACGAGAGCGGCACCGGGCGATCCAGCGCGCCCCGCTCGCCGAACGCGGCGCGCGCCGCCGCCGCCGCGCGGTCCCAGGCGGCCACCGGGTCGTCGCCCAGCACGTCGCCGTCGAAGGCGTCGCCGACCTCTGCCATGGTCCGGCCCTCGCTCACCAGCGCGGGCACCCAGAGCTGCTCGGACGTCAGGTGGTTCACCAGGTCGCGTACGGACCACTCGGTGCACGGCGTCGTCGCGCCCCACTGGTCCGCGCCGACGGCGTGCACCCGGTCCGTGAAGAGGTCGAGCGCCTCGCCGTGCCGGTCCAGCAGTGGATTGTCCATGTCCCCCACTCTCCCCGGCCCCCCGCCCGGCCGCGAGTCCGGCCGGTCGGTGCCCGGATCCGGCCCCTGCTTGGGGCCACGTCGTACGGGTACCCGCGTTCCATGTCTGACATCCACACGGGCCGTACCCCGGCCGATCCCGGCACCCGGTCCAGAGTCGCCGCGCTGCTCACCGGCTGGGACCAGCAGGTCTTCCGGTCAGCGGCGGACCGGCACTGGCCGGGTGCCGGGCCCGTGCTGCCCCGGCTCAGCCGCTCGGCCAACCACGGGCTCCTCTGGTTCGGCGCCGCCGCCGGCATCGCTCTCGTCGGGCGCGGGCAGCGCTCACGGCGCGCCGCCCTGCGCGGAGTGGCGTCGCTGGCCGTGGCCTCGGCCGCGATCAACACCGTCGGCAAGCGGTCCGTACAGCGCCGGCGGCCCGTCCTGGACGCCGTGCCGCTGATAAGGCAGCTGAAGCGGCAGCCGATCACCACCTCGTTCCCGTCCGGGCACGCGGCGTCGGCCGCCGCCTTCGCCACGGGTGTCGCCCTGGAGTCGAAGGGCTGGGGCGCGGTGGTGGCGCCGATCGCGTTCTCCGTCGCGGCGTCCCGCGTCTACACGGGCGTGCACTACCCGAGCGACGTGCTGGTGGGCGCCGCGCTGGGGGTGGGGGCGGCGTTCGCGGTACGTGGCATCGTGCCGACCCGCTCCCAGCTGCCGTCGCCGGGCCGGCCGCACGCGCAGGCGCCGGCCTCGCCGGAGGGCGAGGGCATGGTGATCGTGGTCAACCGGGCGTCGGGCTCGTCGGACTCCGCGGGCGCGCTGCGCGACGCGCTGCCGCTCGCGGAGTTCGTGGAGTGCGATCCCGAGGAGGTGAACACGGAGTTGGAGAAGGCGGCGGAGCGCTGCGCCGCGCTCGGCATCGTCGGCGGTGACGGCACGGTCAACCGCGCCGCGGTGGTCGCCGCCCGGCACGGGCTGCCGCTGGCGGTGTTCCCCGGTGGCACGCTGAACCACTTCGCGTACGACCTCGGGATCGAGGAGTTCCAGGACACGTGCCGCGCGATGGCGGCGGGCGACGCCGTCCGGGTCGACCTCGGGCGGTTCACCGGGCCCGACGGTGTGAGCGGCCACTTCCTCAACACCTTCAGCCTGGGCGTCTATCCGGAGCTGGTGCGGGTCCGGGAGCACTGGTCGCCGCGGATCGGCGGCTGGCCCGCCGGGGTCGTGGCGGCGGTGAAGGTGCTGCGCGGCCAGCATCAGTTGGAGGCGGAGTTCGAGGGCCGGCGGCGGTCGCTGTGGATGCTGTTCGCCGGGAACGGCATCTACCAGCGCTTCGGGTTCACCCCCGGCCACCGGCTCGACCTCGCGGACGGTCTGCTGGACGTCCGGGTCGTGCACGGCGGGAGCTTCCCGAGCCTGCGGCTGCTGGCCGCGGCGGCGGCCGGGCCGCTGAGCCGGTCGCCGGTGCACGCGGCGGAGCGGATACGGCGCGTACGGATCACGGGGATCGCGCCCGGTACGCCGCTGGCCTTCGACGGCGAAGTGGCGGAGTCCCCGGCCGAGTTGACCCTCGACAAGGGCAACGAGGCGCTGACCGTCTACCGCCCGCGCGCGTTCCAGTGACCGCCGCGCATACAACCGCCGCGCGTACGACCGCCGGGCCTGCGACCGCCGCGCATATCGGTGGCGGGGCCGGCGGTCCGGGACGCAGGATCATGCACATGGAATCCGTACCCCCTCCCTCCCTCGAACCCTTCCTCGAAACCCCGCGGCTGCGGCTGCGTGACTGCGTCGAGGCCGACCTCGGCCGGCTCCTCGCGCTGGACAACGACCCCGGCGTGAAGCGCTTCATCGACGGCGGCGTGCCCCCCGCGCCCGAGACGTTCCGGGCCGAGGCCCTGCCCCGGCTGCTCGGGCGCGGCTTCTGGGCGGCCGAGGAGCGGTCCACGGGCGAGTGGCTGGGCTGGTTCGAGCTGAGGCCGCTGGACGACGCCGGCTGGGAGGTGGTGGAGCTGGGCTACCGGCTGCACCGGGCCGTGTGGGGCCGGGGGTACGCGACGGAGGGCGCCCGCGCGCTGGTGCGCAAGGCCTTCACGGAGCTGGGCACCGAGCGGGTCACGGCGAACACGATGACGGTCAACGTCGGCTCCCGCCGGGTCATGGAGAAGGCCGGGCTGAGGTATCTCCGTACGTACGTCGAGGAGTGGCCGGAGGCCATCGAGGGCTCGGAGCAGGGGGATGTGGAGTACGCGCTCACGCGTGAGGAGTGGCGGCTCACGGCTTCCGGGTGACCCACGCCGACGACCCACGTCGGACCACATCGCGAGACACGGGTCTCATATTCCGACATCGCGGCGTACCGTGACGGGACCACTTCACCCGAGGGAGTCCGGATCATGCCGAGAGAGACCGCCGTCTACACCCACGGCCACCACGAGTCGGTCCTGCGCTCGCACCGCTGGCGCACGGCGGCGAACTCGGCGGCGTATCTGCTCCCCGAACTCCGTTCCGGACTCGATGTGTTGGACGTGGGCTGCGGTCCGGGCACCATCACGGCCGACCTGGCGGCGCTGGTGGCGCCCGGCACGGTGACCGCCGTGGACGCGGCGGCGGACGTGCTGGAGCAGGCCGCGGAGACGGTCGCGGCGCGCGGCCTGGACAACGTCCGTTTCGCGGTCGCCGACGTCCACGCGCTGGACTTCCCGGACGACTCCTTCGATGTCGTCCACGCCCACCAGGTGCTCCAGCATGTCGGGGACCCCGTACAGGCGCTGCGCGAGATGCGCCGGGTGTGCAGGCCCGGCGGCACCGTCGCGGCACGCGACAGCGACTACGGCGCGTTCACCTGGTACCCGGCGTCACCGGCGCTGGACGGCTGGCAGGAGCTGTACCGCCGGGTCGCCCGCGCGAACGGCGGCGAACCGGACGCGGGTCGCAGGCTCCGCGCCTGGGCCCGGAGCGCGGGCTTCACGGACCCGGACATCACGTCCACGGCGGGGACGTGGTGCTTCGCGACGCCGGAGGAACGCGCGTGGTGGAGCGGCCTGTGGGCGGAGCGGACGACCGCGTCGGTGTACGCGGAACTGGCGGTACGCGGCGGCCACGCGGACGAGGAGCGGCTCGCCGGGATCGCGGCGGCGTGGCGCGCGTGGGGTGCCGACCCCGACGCGTGGTTCATGGTCCCGCACGGCGAAGTCCTGTGCCGGGTCTGAGGGTTGGTTCCCCCGGGTTCATGGTCGTGGGGAACGGTGCTTCGATACCCTCACCGGTATGGAAATCCTGGGAACCACGCTGCGCATCTGCGTCGACGACCTGGAGACCTCGGTCGCGTTCTACGAACGACTGACCGGTAGCCCCGCGCTCCGTTTCGAGCGCGGCGGGGTCTCCGTCGCCGCCGTCAGTTGCTTCCTGTTGATGAGCGGTCCCGCCGAGGAGATCGAGGTGCTGCGCAAGGTCACCGCCACGATCGCCGTCAAGGACGTCGACGACGCGTACGCCGCACTCACCGGCGTCGGCGCCCAGGTCCTCGCGGGCCCGGTCCCCACCCCGGCCGGCCGCAATCTGATCGCCGTGCACCCGGACGGTTCGGTCTTCGAGTACGTGGACCGCAACCCGGTGCAGAGCGGCTGACGCGGCGGGGCGTGTCGGCGAAGTCCCTTCCGGGTCAAGGCGCATGGCGCGCGCCGACGCGCCGTCAGCCACGCGCCCGCGGCGGGGCGTGAGCCCTCGCCGCGCGGGTGGACGACGTCACTTCGCGGACACGCCCCGGGCCCAGTCCGCCCGCCCCCACCGGGCGGATCGCGCCGCCCGCGCGACCCGGCCGAGGACGAAACCGCCCTCGGCCGGGCCCCGTTGAGGTCCCCGTTCAGTCCCCCGGCCGCATCCGGTAGTCGTACGCCGCCGGCAGCGGGTCGTCCGTCAGGGACGCCCATACCTCGTTCAGCGTCTCCGCGCCCTCCCGCAGGTCCGCCACCTCGAAGCCCGCGTCGAACAGCGCGCGGGCCGCCGTCTTCTCGCCCTCGGCGAGCAGCAGTTGGGCCTCGACCAGCCGGAACGCGCCGCGCTGCCGGATCTCCTCCGGGAGCCGGTCGAAGACCCGGCGCGCGTCCCGCTCGCGGTCGACGGCGAGCAGCGCGGCGATCGCCTCGCGTGCCAGCGCCGCCGTGGCCGCCGTCCAGGACTCGCCGTCGTCCTCCCGCTCCCGGCAGAGGTCGTCGAACGCCTCCACGTACTGGTCGGCCGCCCGCTCCGGGTTGCCGCCCTCCCGGTCGGCGACGGCCAGGCAGCGCAGCAACGGCCAGCGGGACGAGGCCAGTTTGAGGCCGCGTTCCCAACTCCGTACCGCCTGGGCCAGATCGCCCGCGTGCCACTGCGTGACACCGAGGTGGTACTCGGTCAGCGGCTCGGCGGGCGCCGTCTCCAGCATGTCGCGCCAGTGCGGGGCGACGAGCGTCGGCCCCGGCGGCTCGGCCTTCCGCGCCTTCGGGAACGTGCCCTGTGTGAACAGCTCGACCCACGGCTCCTGTTGACCGCCGAGCATGGACTCGTCGAACGGCGTACCGGGCAGCTGGTACCCGCCTCTCATCGTGCCGCGCATCACTTCGAGCGCGCCCCAGCCCGAGCCGGTGGCGAGCCGTTCGCCGGGCTCGGTGTCCGCGTGCGGCAGCCACGCCTCGTACGCGGCGTCGACGTCCGCGCGGGGCAGGGCGCGCTCCAGCCGGTCCTCGACCTCGGCGCGGGCCGCGCCCCAGTCGGCGCCGTGGACGGTGGCGGGGTCGGCTTCGAGCGGACCGTACGACTCCAGCCAGCTGAAGTCCTCGTGCCCGTCGAGCTTGACGTGTTCGAGCTGGGTACGGGCGAGCCCGGCCTGGATCTCGGCGTAACCGGGGGTGCCCTGTTCGGTGAGCCACTGCTGCCAGCGCCTGCCGCCGCGCCCGGCGCCCCAGAGGAAGAGTTTGCGTCCGCGCAGCAGGTCGGTGGACGTCTGGACCAGCCCGTGGCCGTCCGCGTCGAGCGAGGTGATCCACTTCCGGGCGGCCCGGGGGACCTCGTAGAAGTAGTCCGCGGGGTGTTCGCCGCGCAGCGGGTACGTGCGGTCGACGCCGGCGTACTCGGGCACCGGGACCCGGCGCAGGCTCCGTTCGTACCCGAAGTGCCACGCCTCCTCGGCGGGTGCGAGGACGCGGGTGTGCTCGTCCTCGGGGACGGCGATGTTGGACCACCAGTAGACGGGCGCGGGCCCCTGGTGCGGATTGCGTATCCGGACGCCCACGTGCAGGAAGTCGGACTCGTCGGGCAGCCACAGGTCGACCTGGAACGGCAGCCCGCGCAGCGGCTCCCACTCCCAGAGCCGGACCATCTCGCCGCCGTCGGGCGCGGGGACCAGCGCGGCGTTCATGGGGGCGCAGGAGAGCGTGGTGTGGCCGGTGGCGCCGATGTTCCACTCGATGCCGCCGGAGAACCAGGCGCCGTTGAGCGCGAAGTCGGCTGGCTGGAACACCGGGTTGCGGTACAGCAGTTCGCGGCCGGTGGGCTTGTGGTGCAGGGAGTGGACGCGCCCGCCGAGACCCGGCAGGACGGTGGCCCGCAGCCGGTCGTTCTCGATGACGATCGTGTCGAGGTCGGTGGGCTCGCGGTCGCGTCCGTAGCCGTCGAGGATCCGGACCGGCAGCAGGGTGCGCAGGGGCTCGTACCCGATCTGCCGCGCCATGTCGCGGGGCAGCTCCCGCTTGGCGCGTTCGTCGATGGAGTGCGTCTCGTCGAGCGGCCGGAGCGCGGGCAGGGGGTTCTCCGGCCCCAAGGGGGCGGCAGGCAGGGTCAGTACGGCACGTCGCACGCTCGTGGCCACAGGCAAACCTCGCTTCGCTCGCGGGGGCCGCCGGCGGCTCGGTTGGCCGACGCGCACCCGATGACCATGGAACACGGTCGAGTGCGCGCCGAACAGAGCACCCAGGGGTCAGTCTTGGGTGAAGGCCGCCACAACGATGTCCGCGAGGAGGGCCCCGGCGGTGCCGTCGGGGTCGAGGTCGGGGTCGTAGATGGTCAGGTTGAGACCGACGCAGCGGTCCGAGCGCACCAGGACCCGCAGGAGCGACTCCAGCTCGTCGGGGAGCAGTCCCCCGGCGTCCGGGGCGTCGACGGCCGGCATCACCTCGGGGTCGAGCACGTCCGCGTCGAGATGCACCCAGAAGCCGTCGGTGACGGGCGTCTCCAGCGTCTGCAGTACGGCGCTGGCGAGGTCGCCGGCACCCCATTCGCGGAACTCGCCGACGGAGACGGTGGGGATCCGCAGCCGGGCCAGTTCCACGCGGTCCTCGTCGTCGTCGCGGATGCCGAAGAGCCGTACGTCCTCGTCGCGAACGTACGGACGCAGCCCCTCGATGTCGCTGAGGTCGCTCTGGCCGCGCCCGGTGGCGATGGCCAGCTCCTCGCCGCCCGCCGCGCCGACGGACGGGGAGTTCCCCAGGTGCCGGAAGTCGGCGGAGCCGTCGATCGCGGCGATGCCGTACCGGCCGAGCCGCCGCAGCGCGAGCGAGGCACCGAGCTGGATGGAGCAGTCGCCCCCGAGGACGAGCGGGAAGTCACCGGCCCGTACGTGGCGCTCGATCCGGTCGGCGAGCCGGGGGGTGTACGCGGCAATGGCGGCGGCGTTGAAGACGCCGTCACCTTCCTTCCAGTCGCCCCGGTCGTAACGGGGCGGGACGACGACCCCGCCCTCGAAGGCGCCGAGCCGTTGCAGGATGCGCTGTTCGCGCATGGCGCCGGCGAGTTTGTAACAGCCGGGCACGGTGCCGGGGGCCGGGGGCCGCAGGCCCAGGTTGGAGGGAGCGTCGATCACCACGATATTCCGCATGCGGTCCATCCTCCGCGTCGTACTCTCGTTCTTCAAACAGGATCTTCCGGAAGAAGGCGGCACACCCATGACCACGCAGCACACGTACCGGGTGATCGTGCGCGGGACCTTCTCGGCGCTGACGGACGAGGCGCGTGCGGGGTTGCTCAACGAGGTCGACGAGCACGGGCTGAGCCAGATGCGGTTCACACCCGAGGGGTCGCTCACGTACGACCGGGTGCTCAAGCACTTCTCGTACCGCTTCGTGGTCGTGTCCGACGCGGCCGACGGCGAGGAGATGGCCGCGGCACTCGCCGAGGACCGGGCGGAGACGGCGCTGAAGGCGCTCGCCGGGGGTGTGGGGGTCGGCTTCGGGGAGCTGCGGTCGACGGTGACGGACATGGACACGATGAAGATCAACCGGAAGGGCCGCTGATGCCTCCGGCTGACCGGCACAGCACCACCTAGGTCAGGGCCGGCACGTCCAGCGTGAGGGTCGCGGCGTCCAGGGACGCCTCAAGGACCGCCGGGACGCCCAGCGGCACCGTCAGATTCGTCGGGCCGTGGCCGAAGCCCAGCTCCTCCACGATCGGGACGCCGAGGCCGCCGAGCCGGTCGAGCATCAGGGCGCGGACGACCTCGTACGGGCCGCAGCCCGCCCAGGAGCCGAGCGCGATCCCGGCGACCCCGTCCAGCCAGCCGGAGCGCAGGAGTTGGGTGAGGATCCGATCCAGGCGGTACGGCTCCTCCTCGATGTCCTCGATCAGCAGCAGCCCGCCGGCGGCGGACGGGCGGGCGTGCGGGGTGCCGAGGTCGGCGGCGAGCAGGCTGACGCAGCCGCCGAGGGTGATGCCCCGGGCACTGCCGGGGACCAGCGCGCGTGCCGTGGCCAGGCCGATGGTCCGCGCCGTGTCGGGTTCGAGGAGCGTCGCGCGCAGCGACTCCTGGGTGGCGGGGTCCTTGAGGAAGGTCAGCGCGGCGACCATGGGGCCGTGCAGCGTGGCGACGCCCGCGCGCACCGCGAACGCCTCGTGCAGCGCGGTGATGTCGCTGTAGCCGACGAAGACCTTGGGCGCCGCCGCGCGCATGGCGTCCCAGTCGAGCAGGTCGACCATGCGCTGGACGCCGTAGCCGCCGCGTGCGCACAGGACGGCTTCGATCGTCGGGTCGCACCAGGCGTCCTGGAGGTCGTGGGCGCGTGCCTCGTCCGTCCCGGCGAGGTACGCCAACTCCCGGTGCCTGTCGAGGACATGGGGCGCCACGACGGGGTCGAGGTCCCAGCCGCGCAGGATGTCCAGGCCCGCTTCGAGGCGGTCGGCGGGCAGCCGGCCGCTGGGGGCGACGACGGCGACCTTGGCGCCGGGTCGCAGCCGGGGCGGGCGGATCAGGGAGTCCAGGGAGTCTGCGGACGTCACTTCTTCAGCTCCAGCAGGGGGACGTCGGGGCGGTCGATCCCGAATGTCTGGGCGTACAGGGACAGTTCGGCCTCCAGCGCGCGGACCATCGTGTCCGCCCTGCGGAAGCCGTGGCCCTCGCCCTCGAAGGCGATGTACGCGTGCGGGATGCCGCGCCCGGCCAGTTGGTCGAGGAAGCGTTCGCACTGGACGGGCGGGCAGATCACGTCGTCCAGCCCCTGGAGCAGCAGGAACGGCGCGGTGATCCTGTCGACGTGGTTGATCGGGGAGCGGTCGCGGTAGCGGCCCGGCACTTCGGCGAAGGGGCCGACCAGCGACTCCAGATACCGCGACTCGAAGTCGTGGGTCCCGTCGGTGGCCCAGCTCGACAGGTCGAGGATGGGGTAGATGACGGTGCCGCACGCGTAGACGTCGGTGCCGGTGAGCGACGCGGCGCTGGTCCAGCCGCCCGCGCTGCCGCCCCGGATCGCGAGGCGCGCGGGGTCGGCGGTGCCCTCGTCGGCAAGGGCGCGGGCGACGGCCGCGCAGTCCTCGACGTCGACAACTCCCCATTGTTCACGCAGCCGTTCGCGGTACGCGCGTCCGTAGCCGGTGGAGCCGCCGTAGTTGACCTCGGCGACGCCGATGCCGCGCGAGGTGAAGTAGGCGATCTCCAGGTCGAGTACGAGTGGGGCGTGGCTGGTGGGTCCGCCGTGCGCCCACACGACGTACGGCGGCAGTTCGCCGCCGGGCGCGCTGTGGCCGGGGCTGTGCGGCGGGTAGATGTGGGCGTGGATCTCACGGTCGTCCGGACCGGTGAACATACGGATCTGCGGCTCGGGGTAGTACACGGGATCGACCGGGTCGTCGTGCGCCGAGCCGATGACCCGGGCCCGTCCGGTCGCCGTGTCCAGCTCCACGATCTCGTACGCGCTGCGCGGACTCGCGCCGACGCCGATCACGCGGGTGTCCCGGACGGCGAGGGTGGCGGCCCATTCGGTCCAGGGCCCCGCCGCGTCGGCGAGCTGGCCGGTCTCGGGGTCGAGTATGCCGAGCGCGGTGGCGCCCTTTCCGTGGACGACGGCGACCATGCCGTCGGCCATCGGCCGGAACCACTGGAGGCCGATCTTCCACAGTGGTCCGCCGAACTCCTCCTCGACGGCGGGGCTCAGCCGGGTAGGCGCGGAGACGCCGGCCGGCGCCGACGCGTCGAGCCGCAGCCGGTTCAGCTGCCACCAGTCGCCGGGGTCGGAGACGTACAGGAGTGAGCCGTCGAACGCCCAGTCGGCCTGCGCGACGGACTCGGCCGGCCCGCCGGCCACCGTGCGTACCCCCGTGAAGGTGCCCGCCTCCGTGATGTCGGCGAGCAGCAACTCCGTGCCGTCCCAGGGCATTCGGGGGTGGTCCCAGGCGATCCACGCGGCGTGCCGGCCGTCCGGGGACACGCGGGGTCCGGTGACGAAGTGGTGCCGGTCGTCGGAGAGTTCACGTACCGCCGAACGGTCGTCGGCGGCCGAACCGTCCAGCGGTACGGCGGCGACGACGCGGCGTACGTCGGTGGGGGACTCGCCGGTGAACTCCTCCAGGACGCACCAGACCTCACCGCTGTCGAGGCGCAGCTGCGGGTCGGCCCAGCGCAGGGTGCCGGTCTGCCGGCCGGCCGGGGGCGGGGCCGGAGTGAGCGGGCGCGGCTGCCCGTCGCCGTCCGGCTCGTACGCGTACAGCCGCTGGTCCGGGAAGTGCGCGAAGACGACGAGCGTCGCGCCGTCCTCCCGTACCGCCCCGTCCCAGGGCCTGCCGCCGTACTCGATGACCCTGCTGCGGACGTTCCACGGGGCGGGCAGAACCGATTCCTCGCGGCCGTCCGGCCGGCCGCGCACGAGTGCGCGCCGGCCGCCTTCCGCGGGACGCGGCTCCGTCCACCACACCTCGTCGCCGACGGTGGCGACATACTCCGGCCGCCCGTCGTGCGAGGCGGCCAGCGCGGCGTCGACCGGTGACGGCCATGAGCCGTACGGTGCGATCTGCGGCATGCCCAACTCCCCTACGCGGACTGGAGATAGTGGTCGAGGACGCGGACTCCGAAGTGCAGGGCGTCGACCGGGACGCGCTCGTCCACGCCGTGGAAGAGAGCCTGGTAGTCGAAGTCGGCGGGCAGCTTCAGCGGCGAGAAGCCGTAGCCGGTGATGCCGAGGCGGGAGAACTGCTTGGCGTCCGTGCCGCCCGACATGCAGTACGGCACGACGTGCCCGGCCGGGTCGAACCGCTCGACGGCCGCGCGGAGTTTGGCGTACGTCGGGGAGTCGACCGGCGCCTGGAGGGCCACCTCGCGGTGGTGGAACTCCCAGTCGACGTCGGGTCCGGTCAACTCGTCCATCGTGGCGCGGAATTCGTCCTCGCCGCCCGACAGCATGCGTCCGTCGACATAGGCGACGGCCTGACCGGGGATCACATTGACCTTGTAACCGGCTTCCAGGACCGTCGGGTTGGCGCTGTTGCGTACGGTCGCCGCGACCAGGTCCGCGGCCGGGCCGAGCTTGGCGAGCAGCTCGTCGGCGTCGAAGTGCTCGGCCTCGACGTCGGCGTCGATGTCGTGGAGCGCGGCCAGTTCCTTGAGCGCGGCCCGGACGGTCGGGGTGAGCCTGAGCGGCCATTCGTGGTCGCCGATGCGGGCGACGGCCGCGGCGAGCCTGCTGACCGCGTTGGCGCGGTTGACCTTGGAGCCGTGGCCCGCCCTGCCGTGCGCGGTGAGCTTGAGCCAGCCGGTGCCGCGCTCGCCCGCCCCGATGGGGTAGAGCGCCATGCCGGGCCCGGCGTGGAAGGTGAAGGCCCCGGACTCGCTGATGCCCTCCGTACAGCCCTCGAACAGCTCCGGGTGGTGGTCGGCGAGGAAGCCGGAGCCGTCGATCGCGCTGGCCTCCTCGTCGGCCGTGTACGCGAGGACGATGTCCCGGCGCGGCCGGACGCCGGACCGGGCCCAGGCGCGGACGACGGAGAGGACCATCGCGTCCATGTTCTTCATGTCGACGGCCCCGCGGCCCCACACGACGCCGTCCTTGACCTCGCCGGAGAAGGGGTGCACGGACCAGTCGGCGGGCTCGGCCGGTACCACGTCCAGATGGCCGTGGACCAGGAGCGCGTCGGCCGTCGGGTCGGTGCCGGGAATGCGCGCGACCACGTTCGTCCGGCCGGGGGTCCGTTCGAGGAGGGTGGGCTCCAGTCCGGCGGCGGCCAGCCGCTCGGCGACGTACTCGGCGGCGGGCCGTTCGTTGCAGTCGCCGTTGCCGCGGTTGGTCGTGTCGATACGGATCAGCTCCGAGGTGAACGACACCACCTCGTCCAGCGCCACCATGTCGATGGCCTCGGCTCGGTCGGTACTCGCGTCCACGGGCGTCATGTCAGGGGACCCCGCTGGCGTCTCGATGGGCGTCATGTCAGCCATACTGCTCCTCCACGGCGGACGAGACGATCGTGGTGACCGCCTTGAACGTGCGAATGCCCTCATACATCGTCTCGCTCGTGTACGCGACACGGCGTTCGCCGCTGCCCACCACTCCGGGTACGACCGTGGCGGCCGCGGAGAGATGCTCGGCGTCGAACTCCAACTCCACGGTGAACGGGCCGCCGTCGGCCGGTTCGTACCGTACGGCCAGCGCCGTCGCCTCCTTTGCCGCCGCGCGGATGTCGGCGGCGGTACGGGCGGGGGTGCGGCAGACCGCGGCGTACCGCGAGACATGGTCCTTCACCGCGACCTTGCGGGCGTCGGGCGCGTAGCCGTCGGCGTCCCGGCAGGTCAGGTCGTCGCCGGTGACGAGGACCACGGGGACCCCGTACTCGGCGACGACATGGGCGTTGAGCAGTCCCTCGCTCGCTCGCTCGCCGTTGAGCCAGACGCCGGTGATGGAGTTGGCGAGATAGGTGTGCGCGAGAACACCTTCGGTGCCCGCGCCCGTGTGATAGCCGACGAAGGCGATCGCGTCGACGTCGCCGTGCTGGACGCCCTCGACCATGCTCAGCGGCTTGTGACGGCCGGTGAGCAGCTGGGCCCGTTCGTCCAGCCGCTCCAGCAGGAGATTGCGCATGGTCCAGTGCGCCTCGTTGATCAACACCTCGTCGGCGCCGCCGTCCAGGAAGCCGAGGACGGCGGCGTTCACATCCGAGGTGAACAGGGTGCGGCAGCGCTCCCACTGCGGCGTACCCGGCAAGACGTCGGCCGGCCAGGTCACACCGGTGGCGCCTTCCATGTCGGCGCTGATGAGGATCTTCACCGGACTTGCCTTCTTCCCAGGTCAGAAGCGTGGAGTTAACCAGCTGGCAGCAATTGTCGCAGCGGCGAGTGTAGACCCGCGCGGTGGCGTCGACGCGCTCGCGTCCAGGGCCGTCGCCGGGGAGGGGGCGGGGCGGGGTCGTAGCCGACGCTGCGGCGCGCCGCGCCTGGACGGCGCCACGTGTCGGACACGGCCGCGGGCCCCGTCCGCGACCGTCCACCGTCACGTACGGCGATTCCGTCGCCCTTCCAGCAGTTGGACAGCGGCGGTCGCGGCCCGTCGGGCCGCCGCCGGGGCGGTCTTGAAGCCCGCTCCCGACCAGCCGGCCGCCACCACCGTGTGCGGCAGGCCGGGGAGCGGGCCCAGCACCGGCAGTCCGCCGTCGACGAACAGGTCCGTGCCGCTCGATCCCGTGAGCAGACTCGCCTCGGCGAGGAAGGGCAGCCTCGGGGAGAGCCCGTCCCGTATCCACCGCACCTGCTGGTCGTCGGGGATCGTCGCCGTCGACGATGGTGGGCAGCCGCCGACCGCCCAACTCGAAGATCCCGTACCGGATGAGCTTGCTCGCGGCGGGCCGGTCCGCCGGCCAGCGGTCCCCGAGCAGCGAGGGGGTGGCGCAGCCCGCGGCGACCAGGGCGACGTCGACACGCAGTTCGCCGTGGGCCGCCGCCCGGTCGCGCGCCCCCGTTCCGCGGGCTGGGCCTGGTCCAACCGGCACTTCACCGGCCCAGTGGCTCCACAGCCGGACCAGGGCCCAGACCTGCTCGCTGCTGCCGGGGCTGGGCACCTTCGCCCGCCCGGCGGTGTCCGACAGCCAGTCGCTGACCCGCTGCGCGCTCACTTCCGCGCCGTACTTCCTTACGGCGCGGCCGACTTCCCGCCGGGAGTAGCCCTGGCCCGCCGCACGCCTCGCGGCCCTGGCGCGGTTCTCCAAGGCCCGTAACTCCTCGTAGAACGCACGAGCGCGCTGATCCATCGACTCCCCCATGGCGATGACGGTCCTTGTCCCCACCCTGACCGCCGTGTCCGCTGCCCTCGACGGGCACTGCGGGCACACCCTGTGACAAGGAGGTATACGAGGCTTCTGCCCGTAGTGCCCGGTTCAACAGCCTTCCCCGGTGCCGGAGGCCCAACCTCGTTTCAGCGCCCGCTCGTTGTCGTCGGCGGAGCGGCGCACCGTACGAGAAGCCGGGGAGTGGTCATGGAACCGACGAGGTCCACCGCAACGCAGGTCACGGTCCGCGGTCTGCGTGCGGCCGCGCTGTACAGCTTCGTGACGGGAGCCGCCACCGCCGCGGGCACCGGCACCGTCGCGTGGATCGTCTGGCTCCTCCAGAGCCGCTGAGCCCCCCGTTGAGCCCGGGTCGGCTACAGCCACGCCCGGGGGAGTGCCCGGCGAATCGCCCGTCAGAGGCCGGCGGTGAACAGCAGCCTGTTGGGGGTGTTCGCGTGGACGCCGGTCAGGACGTCCGGGGTGGCCCGGTCCTCGATGAACCGCTGTACGGCGGCGGGGCGCGCGTCCGGGTGTCCGGCCAGGTACAGGGCGGCGACGCCGGTGACGTGCGGGGCGGACATCGAGGTGCCGCTCAGGGTGGTGGCGCCGCCGCCGAGCTTCGCGGATTCGACGGCCTGGCCCGGTGCGTACAGGGAGACGCAGCGGCCCCAGTTGGAGAAGCTGGCCTGCTGGTCCTGGCGGCCCGACGCGGCGACGGTCAGGACCCGGTCGGCGGATGCCGGGGAAACGGTGCAGGCGTCGACGGCGTCGTTGCCGGCGGAGACGACGGGCAGGACTCCCCGGTCGGAGAGCGCCGTGGCCGCGCTGTTGACGGCCGTGGATCTCTCCTCGCCGATCGAGGCGTTGAGGACGGCGGGCAGTTCGGCGTTGCGGGCGACCCAGTCGAGGCCCGCGATGGTCCCCGCCTTGTCGCCGTTGCCGGTGCAGTCCAGGACGCGGACGGAGACGACGCGGGCCCGTGGGGCGACGCCGTAGGTCCGGCCGGCGACGGTGCCGGCGACGTGGGTGCCGTGGCCGTGGCAGTCGAGGCCGTACTTCTCGCTGTCGGTGGCGTCGAAGCCGGGTACGGCGCGAGTGCCGAACTCGTCGTGGGTGTAGTCGATGCCGGTGTCGAGGATGTACGCGCTCGCGCCGGTGCCCTGGCCTTGGGTGGTGAAGGTGTTGTCGAGCGGCAGGGTCCGCTGGTCGATGCGGTCCAGACCCCACGTGGTGGCCGGTACGGGCAGCTCCTGGTGGATGCCGACCCTGGTGTTCTGCTCGACGGCCGCGACGGCGGGGTTGGTCCGCACCGCCCGCAGCAGCGACGGGTCGAGGACGGCGGCGAAGCCGTTGAGCGCCGCGGTGTAGGTGAACCTGGGGGTGATGCCGAGCGCCCGGAGTACGTCCCCGGCGAGACGCTCCCGCTTGAGCGTGACGATGTACTCGTCGGGGATCGCGCCGGCGGAACGCTCCACAGGCACAGGCACAGTCACAGGCACAGGTGGCGTGGCGTGGGCGGCGGCCGGGACGGTCGTGAGCGGAAGGGCCAGCAGCAGAGCGGCTGCCGCCCCGCGCAAGGACAGGCGCATGCGGTGGTACTCCGTTCGGATCGGGTCTCCGGAAGGTGTGATCACCCGCATGATCGTCCGCGTACGGACCGAAAGCCCGCGCCCCCGCCGGACCCGGCGGGCGGACAACCCGTACAGCGTGGAACGCGCCGAGTGCGCCGGTCGGCGTGTGCGCGGTGACGAGTGCGCCGGTCGCCTACCGGGCGGGCGGTTCGGGAGGCGGACTCGGCGTGCCGGACGGCGGCACGTCGTCGTTTGCCGGGCGTACGACCCCGCCCGCCGCCGCTCTATCCGGAGGACACCGATGGCCATCCCCGCCCTGGACCACTCGACGACCCGCTACTCCCTCCCGCACGCCTACTGGATGGCCCGCGCGGCCGGGCTGGCCCCGCTGGACCGGGACGCCATCGAGGCGCAGGCCACCCCGTGGGGTTTCGACGAGGTGCGGCACTTCGAGTCGACGCACCGGCTGCCGTTCCCGATCGAGGACACCCAGGCGTACGTGATGGCCGGCGACCGCATGATCGTCGCCGGTTTCCGGGGCACCGAGGTCCTGAAGATCTACGACTGGCTCACCGACGTCAACACCCCGCCCGTTCCCGGACCGGGGAACAAGGGCTTCGTCCACTACGGCTTCCACCAGGCCCTGCAGTCCGTCTATCCCCGGATCCGCGACACCATCCAGGAACTGCGCACCGACGGGCAGAGCGTCTGGTTCACCGGCCACAGCCTGGGCGGGGCCCTCGCGATGCTCGCGGGCGCCCGCTGGTACTTCGAGGAGCCTCGGCTCCTGCCCGACGGCGTCTACACCTTCGGCCAGCCCCGTACCTGTGAACGGTTCCTCGCCGGCCTGCACAACAAGGCGTTCAAGGACCGCTGTTACCGCTTCGTCAACAACAACGACATCGTCCCCCACCTCCCGCCCGAACCGGCGTTCACGCACGTCGACTCGCTCCGCTACTTCGACGCCGACGGCCGGCTCCACGAGTCCCTTCCACTGGCGGCCCGGCTGCTGGACCGGGTCAAGGGGCTGAGCGCCGATCTCTTCGCGCCGGAGACCGACGCGGTGAAGGACCACCATCTGGCCAACTACCTCGCGGCGTTCGAGAAGAACCTCGCCAACGCCCTTTGAGGGCAGGGGAGTTCCAGCCCGCACTGATCTCGTACGCAGCGATGGGTACGTAGCCGTCCTCCGGGGCATGCGAGCCGCGTAGCCTCAGGCGGCGGCCAGGACGAACCATCTGGCCGGCAGGTCGATCCGGGTGCCGTCGGCCAGATACTCCGTCTGGGGCAGCGTGGTGTCGCCGCTGTCGATGATCCGCAGGCCCGCCTCGCCCAGCAGCCTCGGCACCTCGTCGTCGGCGGCCCCGGCCGGCTTCAGGCCGTGGTCGAAGACCCGCCGCAGTTTCGCGGGCGGCCCGCCGGGGGCCTCCACGGCCCGCTGGAACAGGGTCTTCGAGCCCGAGGTCAGCTCCACGACGAACGCCCGGCCGCGCGTCCCCAGCAGCGCGGCCACCGCTCCGGCGACGGCGGGCCGGTCCTGCGGTTCGCTCTGGTGGATGACGGCGCGCATATAGACGTGGGTGTCACCGACCCGCTCGGAGAGCGCCCGGACCGCCTCGTGGTCCACGAGGCTGAGCTGCTCGAACTCGGCCACCTTCTCGGTGTCTGCCCGCCTGGCGTGCTCTATCGCCGCGTGCGAGAGGTCCACGCCGACCGCGTGGGCGAAGCGGGTGGCGAGATAGCGGGTCTGGGTGCCGTTGCCGCAGCCGAGGTCGACCACGGGCAGCGCCGGGTCGGCGTGCGGCAGAAGGATCTCGCAGTGCGGTACGGCCGTGAGGGAGGGGTCGGAGTCCCAGATCGCCTCGCCCGGTGCGTCGGAGGTGTCGCGCCAGTAGCTTTCCCACGAATCCCGGTAGCGCTCCGACACACCCATCTGCGTCCTCCTCGATGTGCGCCCGTGAGAGGCGAATTGACGACGCGTCAGTTTCGCGTCATGCGCGAACCCTTTCCCCCCAGCGCCTGTTCGAACCACACCGTCTTGCCCTGCGCCGTGCTGCTGCTCCCCCAGCCGCGGGCCAGCCGGCTCACGACCCGCAGCCCCCGCCCGAATTCGTCGTCGGCCGTCGCGCCCAACAGGCTCGCCGGGGCGGGTTCGTCGTCGGTGACCTCACAGAGCAGGGCGTCGTTGCGGACCAGCCGCAGTCCGACGTGGCGGATGCGGGCGTGCCGTACGGCGTTGGTGACCAGCTCGCTGACCATCAGTTCAGCGCTCTCCACGGCCCCCGGCAGATCCCAGTCGTACAGCTTGCCCCGCACCAGGCGCCGGGCCCGCGCGACCTCGCGCGGGTCGAGGGCGAGTTGCCACTCGGCGACGTCATCGTCCGGGATGCCGTTGAGCCGGGCCATCAGCAGAGCCACGTCGTCCTTGCGTCCGCCGTGGGTGTTGAGCGCGCGGATGATGGTGTCGCAGGCGTGGTCCATGGAGGCGGCGGGATGCGCGGCCGACTCGCAGAGCGCCGCCAGGCCCGCGCCGATGTCCTGGCCGCGCACCTCGACCAGGCCGTCGGTGCAGAGCACCAGCCGGTCGCCGGGATGGACCCGTACCGTCGCGGTCTCGAACGGCACTCCGCCGACACCGATGGGGGCGCCGGTCGGCAGGTCGAGCAGTTCGCTGCGGCCGTCGGCTGCGCGGACCACGACGGGCGGGATGTGCCCGGCGTTGGCGATCTGCAGCTCCGAGCGGATGGGGTCGTACACCGCGTAGAGGCAGGTCGCCAGATAGTTCTCACCCAGGCGCTGCGCCAAGTCGTCGAGGTTGCGCAGCAGTTGGGCGGGCGGCATCTCCATGGTCGCCATCGTCTGCACGGCGGTACGCAACTGGCCCATCATCGCGGCCGAGTTGAGGCCGTGCCCCATGACGTCGCCCACGACGAGCGCGGTACGTGAGCCGGGCAGTTTGACGGAGTCGAACCAGTCGCCGCCGATCCGGCCGAGGCGGGCGCCGGGCAGATAGCGGGTCGCGATGTCGCAGCCCGCCATGCGCGCGGCGACCTGCGGGAGCATGCTGTCCTGGAGAGTGTCGGCGACGTTCTCCTGATACGTGTACATCCGGGCGTTGTCGAGTACGAGACCGGCCCTGGCGGCCAGCTCGGCGCCGGTGGTGCGGTCCATGTCGTCGAAGGGCTGCCGCCCCTGACGCCGCATCAGCACCATGAAACCGAGCACCACGTCGCGCGCCTTGAGCGGCACGAGCAGCATGGAGCGGTTGTTGATGAGCGGGCGCAGGTCACGCTTCTCGAACTGCGCGGAGATCCGGTCGCCGTCCTCCTCGCTGAGCCGCGGGATGAGAACGGGTTCGCCGGTGACCATGCACTGGAAGAACGGGGTGTGTTCGGGGAAGGCGATGGCCTCGCCGACCGGCACGGTGTCGTCCCAGCGGCCCGGTTCGTCGTTGTGCTCGACCCAGACCCGGTGCCAGATGGTGGTCACGTCGGGCCGGCCGGTCGGGAAGCCCTCACCGGCCAGGACGGCGGCGCGCAGATGGGTGCCCGCGAAGTCGGCGAAGCGGGGCACGGCGGCGCTGGTGACCTCACGGATGGTGCGTGCCAGGTCGAGGGAGGAGCCGATCAGGCCGCTGACCTCGTTCAGGAACTCCAGCCGCTCGCGGACCGCCGCGTATTCGAGGTCGAGTTCGGGCGCGGGCGCCGGCACGAATGCGGGGTGGTCGTCGGGGTGGTGATCGGCGTGGTGGTGTACGAGGTCGGAGCCGGGGCCCTCGGGCTCCTTCGTACCGGACGCGCGCCCCGGCCGGCCGGGCGCACGGCGCGGCACGCCCCAGTCGGGAGTGACGGGCACCCGGTCGTGGTGGCTGAACTCCAGCACGGGGTAGCCGAGTTCGAGGACCTGGGCGACGATGCGCTCCGCGTCCGCGACGCTCATGTTCGGCAGGATGTGCGGGAGTTGGCCGGCCAGCGACTCGGCGTCCGGGAATTCGGTGTGCAGCGAGAAGCTCGGCGCGATCCGCGTGCTGTCGGCACCAGGGCCCATACGGAACTGGTCGACGTCCGCGGCGAGTACGAGATGACGGCCGGGTCCCGGACCGGCCAGCGGATAGGCCCACCACAGCACGTCGAGCCGGGGGCGCCCCTCGTCGGAGAGCCTCGCCCGGCCGGCGGTGGGGTAGGAGCTGCGCCCGTGCAGCTCCGGACCCAGTTCGTCGTACCCGTCGTACGCCTCGCCGTAGGCGTCGTTGGCGCCGTTGACCCGACCGGTCCGGTCCTCGGTGAGTGCCCCGGAGACCGGCATCAGATCGCCCGCCGGCTGCCCGACCGCGTCTTCCTTGGAATGGCCGAAAAGCCGCCGTGCGCCGCTCGACCAGTGCGACACGAGGCCGTCGGCGTCCACGACGACCACGGCAAGCGGAATCCGGCCGGTCACGGCGCGCTGCCGCCGTGACCGGAGCGGCGGAGTGCCACTGTCCATGGGTGGAAGGCTCCTTCCCCGCCGCCGGGATCTGCGGCTGTGCACCCACGGTACGGCTCCGAACACGCAATGCGCCGGGCAATGAACTAATAGGTCGTGCGCCCGCGCACGCCTAAAAGTTGACTGAAATTCAGTCAGTAGCCGGCTCAGTCCTCGTGCCCCAACTGCAGGTCCCTCTCGGTGCGTCCGCCACCCGCCATCCGCAGGACCGTGGCGACCGGCGGATAGCCCGCGGCGATCACCGTGTACTCGCCCGACGACAGGTCGACGAAGCGGAATGTTCCGTCCGCGCTCGTCGTGAGCGTGTCGACGACATTGCCCGCCGCGTCGAGCAGGGTGACGCGCGCGTCCTCGACCGGACGGCCGCCCCCGGCCCGTACGGTGCCGCGCAGTACCGCGCCGCCGGCCAGTTCGATGTCCTGCCGGGTCTCGCGCGAGGCCTGGACGCTGACGAGGAGCGCGGCGGGCCGGAAGGCGGGCGCGCTGGCCGCGAGGGTGTACTCCCCCGCCACCAACTCCGAGATGACGTAGCTGCCTTCGCGCCCGCTGCGGGTGGAGGCGACGACGTCACCGCGTACGTCGGTGAGGGTGACGGCGGCGTCGCGCACGGGTGTGCCGTCGGCGGTCAGTACGGCGCCGGCGAGGCGTCCGGCGCCGCCGAGCACCACGTCCAGCTCGACGGGGCGCTCGCCCACGGTGACGGTGACGGCCTGCGGCTGGTGCCCGCCGGCCGCGGCGATCATCACGTACGAACCGGCCCCCGGCACGCTCAGCGCGTACCGCCCGTCCTCACCACTGGCCCCGCGCCCGATCTGGGTGCCCTGTACGTCGATGAGGGTGAGGGCGGCGCGCGGGACGGTGGTGCCGTCGTGGTGCTGGACGATGCCGCAGACGGGGACGCCCGGGGTGTACGCGGGGGACGCGGCGGCACCGTTCGCGGAGACGGAGACGGAGCCGGACGTCGGGGTCGAGGACGAGGCGGCGCCGCGGGCGGCCGGGACGGCGGTGGACTCGGCGGCGGAGGCGTTGTGGGACACCAGCGGTTTCTCCTTGAGGAAGAAGGCGATGAGCAGGCCGAGCAGGAGCACCGGCACGAGGTAGAGGAAGATCCGCGGCATCGCGTCCGCGTACGCCTGGATGTAGCCGTCCCGCAGCGCGGGCGGCATCGCGTGCACCATCTGCGGCGTGATGGACTCGGCGCTCGGCAGCCCGGCCCCGGCCGGGATGCGGTCGGCGAGGGCGTCGGTGAGCCGGTCGGCGAAGAGCGTCCCGAAGATGGCGGCGCCGACGCTGCCGCCGATCTGCCGGAAGTAGGTGTTGGCGCTGGTGGCGGTGCCGAGGTCGGAGGGCTGGACGGAGTTCTGCACGGCGAGGATCAGCACCGGCATGACCAGGCCGACGCCGACGCCGAGCACGGCCTGCCAGACGCTGTATTCGAGCCGGGAGGTGTCGGTCTCCAGCTGGGACAGCAGCCACATGCCGACGGCGGAGAGCGCGGCGCCGAGGATGGGGTAGATCCGGTAGCGGCCCGTACGGCTGATGAGTTGGCCGGAGACGACGGAGGCGACGACGATGCCGCCCATCATCGGGATCATCAGCAGGCCGGACTCGGTGGCGGACGCGCCGTCGACCATCTGGAGGAAGGTCGGCAGATAACTGGCGGCGCCGAAGAGCGCGACGCCGATGACCGCGCCGACGAGACTGGTGACGTTGAAGACCGAGTCGCGGAACAGCCGCAGCGGGATGATCGGTTCGGGCGCGAAGTGTTCGACGACCACGAACAGGACCGCCGATACGACGGCGCCGGCGGCGAGGCCGAGGATGACGCGCGAGCCCCACTCGTGCTCCGTACCGCCCCAACTGGTCAGCAGCACCAGGCAGGTTGACGCGGCGGCGAGCAGTGCGGCGCCCATGATGTCGATCCGGGCCTTGCTGCGGGGCTTGGGAAGCTTCAGCACGGCGGTGACGACGGCGAGCGTGACGAGACCGAACGGGACGTTGAAGTAGAAGCACCAGCGCCAGGAGACATGGTCGGTGAAGAAGCCGCCGAGCAGCGGTCCGGCGACGGAGGCGACGCCGAAGGCGCCGCCGATGAGGCCCATGTAGCGCCCGCGTTGGCGGGGCGGCACGATGTCGGCGATGATCGCCTGCACGCCGATCATGAGTCCGCCGGCGCCGACGCCCTGGAGGGCGCGGAAGGCGATGAGTTCGTTCATCGTGCGGGACCAGCCGGCCAGGGCGGAGCCGATGACGAAGACGATGATGGCGAACTGGAAGACGCCCTTGCGGCCGAAGAGGTCGCCGAGCTTGCCGTAGATCGGCAGGCCGATGGTGGAGGTCAGCAGATACGCGGTGATCGCCCAGGACATCCGGTCCAGGCCCTGGAGCTCCCCGACGATCTTCGGCAGGGCGGTGGCGACGATCATCTGCTCCAGCGCGGCGAGCAGCATCGCGAGCATCAGCCCGAAGAAGACCAGGCGCACCCGGCGCGGGGAGAGTTCACCGCCCGGGGCGGCGGCGCCGGGGGCGGGTGGAGGCGGGTTGATCGTGGCCGGAGCGGGCACGATGGCCTGCTCGTCGTCCTTCACCAGCGTGATCCCACCCACGAATTGCTCCCCTTCGTCGCGTCTGCGCGGCGTAATTCTTCACATTGCACGCAGAGCGGGAGCAAGTTGGGCGCTTGGCGGAGAGGTGCGCGGCGCACGGAAGCACGGGGTTGTGAGGGTTGGTCAGGGGGCGCTCATCAGGGGCTTTCCCGTAACGCGTGGTGCGCGGGCGCACGTCACGCGTCACGGGGAAAACCACTCGAATCGGTGACCCCGGGGAGGTCGCGAGTAGACGCCTGGTCCGCCCCGGCCGCAGGGGACTTGACGGCCCTGGGGCGGGTCACTACGGCTCAGGGCGGCTCGGACCGGCCCCAGCCCGCAAGGACGACTCAGGACGCCTCGGGGGCCTTCTCCGTCTCGGCCGCCAGCTTCGCGAGCAGTTCGTCGTAGATACGGGCGAGCCCCTTGGGCGCGAACGTCCTCTCGAAGAAGCCGCCGATGCCGCCCGCGCCGTCCCAGACGGTGGTGACGACGGCCTTCGAACGGCCCTCGCCCGCCGGGGTGACCACCCAGGTGGTGACCATCGAGGAGTTGCGGTCCTTCTCCACGAGCTGCCCGTCGGTGGGCTCGGCGACCTCAAGGAGGCAGTCGCGGACGCGCTTGCTGGTCGCCTGGAGCTTCCAGTGGACGAGCGTCCCCTCGCCGTCGCCGCCCTCGCGGACCTCGTACTCGCTGAAGTGCGCGGGCAGCACCTTCGGGCGGATGTCCTGGTAGTCCGCCAGCGCGTCGAACACCGTCTCCGGGTCCGCCGCGATGATCCGCTCCGTCGTGGCTTCGACCTGCGCCATGGCTTCCTCCAGCATTCGGTTCTCCGGGCGGCCAGCCAACCATCTCCACGAGGCGCGCCCAAATCCGGGGTTGCATCGATCATGGGAACACGTGTTCTATTCTGTGGTCAGTACAACTGAGGAGGCGCACATGCGCTGGGACAATCTGGCCGAGAACCCCATATCGGCCCGCGACGCCGCGCTCTTCGGTACGGACGTGGTGACCACCAGGACCTTCGACACCCCCGAATTCCGGGGCATCACCTTCCACGAGATCCGCGCCCGTTCGATCGTGAACCGGGTGCCGGGCGCGTCCCGGATGCCCTTCGAGTGGACGGTCAATCCGTACCGGGGGTGCTCACACGCTTGCGTGTACTGCTTCGCCCGCAAGACGCACAGCTATCTGGACCTCGACACCGGCATCGGCTTCGACTCGCAGATCGTCGTCAAGATCAACGCGCCGGAACTGCTGCGGCGCCAGCTCGCGTCACGCCGCTGGCAGGGCGCGCACATCGCGATGGGCACGAACGTCGACTGCTACCAGCGGGCCGAGGGCCGCTACCGGCTGATGCCGGGCATCATCTCGGCGCTGCGCGACCGCGCGAACCCCTTCTCCATCCTGACGAAGGGCACGCTGATCCTGCGCGACCTCGAACTGCTGCGGCAGGCCGCCCAGGTCACGGACGTGGGCGTGTCCGTCTCCGTCGGCTTCACCGACCAGGAGCTGTGGCGCACGGTGGAGCCGGGCACACCCTCGCCGGAACGCCGGCTGGACGCGGTCCGCACGCTGACGGACAGCGGCATAGCCTGCGGGGTCCTGATGGCCCCCGTCATCCCCTTCCTCGGCGACAGCGCGGACCAACTGCGCGCCACGGTGCGGGCGATAGCGGCGTCCGGGGCGACATCGGTGACCCCGCTGGTGCTGCATCTGCGGCCGGGCGCGCGCGAGTGGTTCATGCAGTGGCTGGCGGAGCACCACGCGTATCTGGTGCCGCGGTACGAGCGGCTGTACGCGGAGGGTGCGTACGCGCCGAAGTGGTACCAGCGCCGCATCACCCGCCAGGTCCACGAACTGGCGGACGAGTTCGGCATCGGCCCGGCGGGGCGGGCGGGCCGGCGGCGCGTCCTGGTTCCGGAGACGCCTGATGTGGCGCCGGAGCCGGGGCCGACACAGCTGACGCTGTTGTAGTGCCGGGTGCGATCATCCCGGTATGACAGTGATCGAGGTCGTACAGGGCGACATCACACGCCAGGACACGGACGCCATCGTCAACGCGGCGAACGAGTCGCTGCTCGGCGGGGGCGGCGTGGACGGCGCGATCCACTGGGCGGCGGGCCCCCGCCTCGCCGAGGCGGGCGCGGCGATCGCGCCGTGCGCCCGCGGCGACGCGAAGGCGACACCGAGCTTCGACCTCCCCCCGCCGATCCGCCATGTGATCCACACGGTGGGCCCGACCTGGAAGGGCGGCGACCGCGGCGAGCCGGACACCCTGGCCTCCTGCTACCGCCGCTGCCTGGAGGTGGCGGACGAACTGGGCGCCAGGAGCGTCGCGTTCCCGGCGATCTCGACGGGCATCTTCGCCTTCCCACCGGACCGGGCGGCCCGCATCGCGATCGACACGCTCAGGTCGACGCGGACGTCCGTGGAACGGATCAGGCTGATGGCGTTCGACGCGGACTCGTTCCGCCTGCTGACGGCGGCGCTCGCGACGGGGTAGGGCGCCGCGCCGGGGCCCGGGGGGTGGATGGCCGGGTGGCGCGGCTCTTGGGCCGCGCTTGTCCTCAATCGCCGGACAGGCTGCAGATGCAGCCCGTCCGACCCCCGCGAACGAACCGCCCGCCGGGCGGGCATTTTCAGCCCGTCCGGCGTTTGAGGACGAACCGGCCACCGGACGGACCCGGTGCTACCAACTCGGCCTGGCCCCCGGCCGGGTGGCAGACCGACGGCATCCACCCGCCACGGATCAGCGGCGCGCGGCGGTTGGATGCCGCCGGCGTCCACCCTCCCGGCGGCTCCGACCGGCACACCCCGCCGGCGAAAAGCCCTCGTCGCGTGGTGGGCACGTCCGCGAGGATGGCCGCATGACTCGACTCACTCACGTGCACTCCCCCGCCGGCGTCGCCCCCGGCAACGGCTACAGCCACGTCGTCTGGGGCACCGGCCGCTTCGTCGCCGTGTCCGGGCAGTGTGCCTTCGACGCCGACGGCGAGATCGTCGGCGAAGGGGACGCCGGGGCCCAGGCGCGGCAGGTGTTCGAGAATCTGCGGCGCTGTCTCGCCGAGGCGGGCGCCTCCTTCGACGACGTCGTGAAGCTGACGTACTTCGTGACCGACGTCGCGCACCTCCCCGCCGTGCGCGTCGCGCGCGACGAGGTGATCGACACCGCGCGGCCCCCGGCCAGCTCCGCCGTCCAGGTGGCCGCGCTGTTCCGGCCCGAACTGCTCGTCGAGATCGAGGCGTTCGCGATCGTCGGGGAAGACGTCGGCGAGGGCGCCTGAGCCATGGGGCTTCTCATCCGGGCGATGACCGTCGACGACTGCGACGCCGTCGCCGCCGTGCGGATCGGCGGCTGGCGGTGGGCGTACGCCGGGATGATGCCGCAGGCGTACCTCGACGCGATGAGCGTCGAGGAGGAAGCGGCCCGCCAACGCGACCGGCTCACCGACAGCGAAAGCACCGAAAGCACCGAAAACACCAACCGCACCGTCGTGAACCTCGTCGCCGAGCGCGACGGCACGCTGGTCGGATGGGGCTGCTTCGGCCCCCGCCGGGACCAGGACGTGCCCGACACCGCCGGTGAGCTGTACGCCCTGTACGTACGGCCGGAGCACGTCTCCACCGGCGTCGGCCGCGCGCTGACGGAGGCGATCGTGGAGCGCGCCACGACGGACGGTCTCGATCGGCTGGTGCTCTGGGTGTTGCGGGAGAACACCCGCGCCAGGCGCTTCTACGAAAAGGCCGGTTTCCTACCTGACGGCGCGCGGGAACCCTTCGAGGTCGGCGGTGTCTCCGTGCCCGAGGTGCGCTACGCCCGTTCCCTCACGCGAGCCGGCTGAGCGCCTCCGAAGCCGCGCCGGACAGCCGGGGATGCGCGCGGGCCGCCCTGAGCAGGGTCAGCGCGCGCCTGTCCCCCAGCCGCCCCAGGCCCTCGACGCACGCGAGCGCCACCCGCCAGTGGGTCTCGTCCGGCGCCAGCAGCCGCTCCAGCGTCGCGACCAGGGCGGGTACGGACTCCGGCGCCCGTAGCTCGGCGAGCAGCCGCACCGCGTGGAGCGCGTACGCGGTGCGCAGCACGTTCGTGGCGAGCGCGGCGGCGGCGCGCGCCGTACGCGGGTCGGCCAGCCGGGCCAGCGCGCGGGCGGCGGACACGCAGCGCTCGGGATCCCGGTGGTTCAGGAGCAGCACCAGCGCCTCGAAGGCGCGCCGGTCGCCCGCGCAGCCGAGCCGGAAGGCGGCGATCTCCCTTGCCCACAGGGGGTGTTGGGGGGCGACGAGGACGTCGGCCAGTTCCTCGTGGTTCTCGGTGGCGATCAGCCGCCGGTACGTGGCCGAGTCACCGGACTCGTCCCGTACCCGGTCGGCCAGTGCGCGCAAGTCCTCGTCCGTGACGGCCTGTTGGGCACGGGGGGTGACCGACGCGCGGGGCCTGGTCACCCCCGCCGCCTCGGCCGCCTCCGACACCGTCCCCGCCGTATCCGCAGGTCCTGCCTGCCGTTCCAGCTCGTTCATGCGGGGCAGAGTATCCGCGCTGTGTGTCCGTGAGGATGCTCTCCGTGACCGACGGGACCGGGAACGGCCGGTTTCCGCCGGTGACGTACCGCACATCTCCCCAGGGCTGGCGCGCTCATTACCCACCGGTTAACCTCAAGTGAGCGGGAAACCCCCGCGGCTCCCGGCGGCCTGGTGACGCAGCCACCGTGAGTGCCCGTCGGTTCGGCAACACGTGGTTCGACAGCAGCACGCGGTGCGACAGCACCGCACGGCGCGACTCCGGGACAGGGTCCGCCAGTTCTCACCTCTCCACGCCATCGACTCTCCACGCCATCGACGCACGCGCGGCCCGCGGCATTCGGCCGTCGCGCACCTGTCCCCTCTTCAGTCGTCACTCACCCCTGGAGTCCCGTGATGGACATCCCTCTCTCCACCATCGCCGTCGTCGGTCTCGGCACGATGGGGACCGGTATCGCCGAGGTCCTCGCCCACGCCGGCCGCGAGGTCATCGGCATCGACATCGACGAGATCGCCACCGCCCAGTCGGTCGCCGCGCTCGAAGCGTCCACCGCGCGCGCCGTGGAGCGCGGACGGATCACCGAGGAGGAGCGGCGCGGCATGCTCACCCGGTTCCGTACCTTCACCGATCTCCAGGCCGCCGCGGACGCCGATCTCGTC
This sequence comes from Streptomyces sp. NPDC057137, assembly GCF_042670825.1. NCBI lineage: Bacteria > Bacillati > Actinomycetota > Actinomycetes > Kitasatosporales > Streptomycetaceae > Streptomyces > Streptomyces sp. NPDC057137. The sequence goes on from NZ_JBHUUW010000029.1 coordinate 41,607, forward strand.
ATCGAGGTCGTCCCGGAGTCGTACGAGATCAAGCAGCAGGTCTTCCGCGCGCTGGACGGGATCGTCGGCCCGGCCACCATCCTGGCCACCGGCACGAACGCCCTGTCGGTGACCCGGCTCGCCGCCGACTCCTCGCATCCCGAGCGGGTGCTCGGCATGCACTTCTTCAACCCCGCCCCCGCGATGAAGCTGGTCGAGGTCGTGTCGTCCGTGCTGACCGCGCCGGCGGCCGTCACCGCCGTCACCGCGCTGGCGCGCGAGCTGGGCAAGGAGCCCGTCGCGGTGGGCGACCGGCCCGGTTTCGTCGCCGACGGGCTGCTCTTCGGCTATCTGAACCAGGCCGCCGCGATGTACGAGGCCAAGTACGCGACGCGCGAGGACATCGACGCCGCGATGCGCCTCGGCTGCGGTCTGCCGATGGGCCCGCTGGCGCTGCTCGACCTGATCGGCGTCGACACCGCCCGTACGGTCCTGGAGGCCATGTACGCCGCGTCGCGCGACCGGCTGCACGCCCCTGCGCCGGTCCTCAGACAGCTCAGCGAGGCCGGGCTGACCGGCCGTAAGTCGGGGCGCGGCTTCTACACGTACGAGGCGCCGGGCAGCGGCACGGTGGTGCGTGACGCGCTGACCCCGCTGGACGGAGGGAGCGGCGCGCGCGGCGACCGGCCCGCCGTCCGCTCGGTCGGCGTCGCCGGCTCGGGAACGATGGCGAGCGGTATCGCCGAGGTCTTCGCCAAGGCGGGTTACGTCGTGGTCCTCGCGGCCCGCAGCCAGGAGAAGGCGGACGCGGCCAAGGCACGCGTGGCCAAGTCCCTGGGCCGTTCCGTCGACAAGGGGCGGCTGACCGGGGAGGCGCGCGACGACGCCCTGGCGCGGATCACACCGGCCGGCTCGCTCGACGCGTTCGACGACGTGGATCTCGCCGTCGAGGCCGTCGTCGAGGACCTGGAGGTCAAGCGGCAGCTGTTCGCGACGCTGGACAAGGTCTGCAAGCCGGGTGCCGTGCTGGCCACCACGACGTCGTCGCTGCCGGTCGTCGCCTGCGCCCGCGCCACCACACGCCCGCAGGACGTCGTCGGCATGCACTTCTTCAACCCGGCTCCCGCCATGAAGCTGGTCGAGGTGGTCCGTACCGTCCTCACCTCGGACGACGTCCACGCGACGGTCCGCGAGGTCTGCGCGACGATCCGCAAGCACCCGGTGGACTGCGGCGACCGGGCCGGTTTCATCGTGAACGCGCTGCTGTTCCCGTATCTGAACAACGCGATCAAGATGGTGCAGGAGCACTACGCGACGCTGGACGACATCGACGCGGCGATGAAGCTGGGCGGCGGCTATCCGATGGGGCCGTTCGAGCTGTTGGACGTGGTCGGTCTGGACGTCTCGCTGGCCATCGAGCGGGTCCTGCACCGCGAGTTCCGCGACCCGGGGCTGGCACCGGCGCCGCTGCTGGAACACCTGGTGGCGGCGGGCTGCCTGGGCCGTAAGACGGGGCGCGGCTTCCGTGAATACGCGGCCCGGCGATAGGGCCTCCGAGCCGCCCCCGCAGGCGCGCTCTCCTGCACGGATGCAGTACGTTCGGGGCATGGCTCAGCCCGCTGACTCCGCCCGACGGCCCGCCCGTACGAACCCGACGACCGACGCGCCGGAGAGCGCCGCCGGCGGCCGCGCGGCGGCCCAGCGGCTCAAGATGCGCCGGGAACTGTCGGCGGCGGCCATGGAGTTGTTCTCGACCAAGGGGTACGAGGCGACGACCGTCGACGAGATCGCGGCGGCGGCCGGGGTCGCGCGGCGGACGTTCTTCCGGCACTTCCGTTCCAAGGAAGAGGCGATCTTCCCCGACCACGACGACACCCTCGTCCGCGCGGAAGCCGTCCTGAACGCGGCGCCCGCGCACGAGCATCCGCTCGACACCGTGTGCCGGGGCATCAAGGAAGTCATGCGGATGTACGCGGCTTCGCCGACCCTGTCGGTGGCGCGCTACCAGCTCACCCGTGAGGTGCCCACGCTGCGCGAGGCCGAGATCGCCTCGGTGGCCCGCTACGAACGTCTCTTCACCCGCTATCTGCTGGGCCATTTCGACGAGCACGACCACCCGGACGGCAACGACGACCCGCTGCTCGCCGAGGTGGCCGCGTCCGCCGTCGTCACCGCGCACAACCATGTGCTGCGGCGGTGGCTGCGCGCCGACGGCCAGGGTGATGTGGAGACACAGCTCGACCACGCCTTCGCGATCGTCCGTGACACGTTCGGCTCGGGCATCGGCGCGGGCCGGACCATGGGCGGCGCCGAGCGGCCGGCGGCCACGGTGAGCACCAGCGGCGAGGTCCTGGTGGCGGTAGCCCGTACCGACGCGCCGCTGGACGAGGTCATGCGCACGATCAAGCAGGCACTCAAGGACGCGTGACGTCGGAGCTGTTGCCGGAGACGCAACCGCGCCGGTAACACGGCTCGTGCGACATGCCCTCGGTGACACGCCTCCACTGAGACACCCCGCCGCCAATCGGCCACTTATGGTGACATTTCACCTCACAGAGTGGACCGATGGTGCTCATGCGTGCCTCACGGATGACAACTGAGACCAATTCTTGGCACGCAGTGCCTTGTCCTATGACACGGCGTGCCATACGTTGTGGGTGTCCGGGCGGCCGGCGTACCGAGACCTCTCGTACGCCGGCTGTCCCCGCAAGCCCCCCGGCCTGTGTGCCCGGACGCCTGCGTCACAGGCATTCCGCACGCCCACCCGGCGTCGCCACGCACCACCCCGCGTCGAACCACGCGCCGAACCGACGGCACACCTCCATCGCACCACGCGCACAGCGCGACCCCTCGTCCCATCCCTCAGGGACCTGTTCAGCGTTCCCGCAACACGCTTCGCCGGAGGCCACACCGTGAAGGACATCCTGGACGCCATCCAGTCGCCGGACAGCACGTCCGCCGACTTCGCCGCACTGCCCATGCCCGAGACGTACCGCGCGGTGACCGTGCACAAGGACGAGACCGACATGTTCGCCGGTCTCGACTCCCACGAGAAGGACCCGCGCAAGTCACTCCACCTCGACGACGTGCCGGTGCCCGAACTCGGCCCCGGCGAGGCGCTGGTGGCGGTCATGGCCAGCTCGGTCAACTACAACTCCGTCTGGACCTCGATCTTCGAGCCGATGTCGACCTTCGGCTTCCTGGAGCGCTACGGAAAGCTCAGCGAGCTGTCCAGGCGGCACGACCTGCCCTACCACGTCATCGGCTCCGACCTGGCCGGGGTGGTGCTGCGCACCGGACCGGGCGTCAACACCTGGCACCCGGGCGACGAGGTCGTCGCGCACTGTCTCTCCGTGGAGTTGGAGAGTTCGGACGGGCACAACGACACGATGCTCGACCCCGAGCAGCGCATCTGGGGCTTCGAGACCAACTTCGGCGGTCTGGCCGAGATCGCGCTCGTGAAGTCCAACCAGCTGATGCCCAAGGCCGCGCACCTGAGCTGGGAGGAGGCCGCCGCCCCCGGCCTGGTCAACTCCACCGCGTACCGCCAGTTGGTGTCGCGCAACGGTGCCGGGATGAAGCAGGGCGACAACGTGCTGATCTGGGGGGCGAGCGGCGGACTCGGCTCGTACGCCACCCAGTTCGCGCTCGCGGGCGGCGCCAACCCGGTCTGTGTGGTCTCCAGCGACCACAAGGCGGAGATCTGCCGGCGCATGGGCGCCGAGGCGATCATCGACCGCACCGCCGACGACTACCGGTTCTGGCGGGACGAGCACCACCAGGACCCGCGCGAGTGGAAGCGGTTCGGCAAGCGCATCCGCGAGCTGACCGGCGGCGAGGACGTCGACATCGTCTTCGAGCACCCGGGCCGGGAGACCTTCGGCGCCAGCGTGTACGTCACGCGCAAGGGCGGCACGATCGTCACCTGCGCCTCGACGTCCGGCTACACCCACGAGTACGACAACCGCTATCTGTGGATGTCGCTGAAGCGGATCATCGGCTCGCACTTCGCCAACTACCGCGAGGCGTGGGAGGCCAACCGGCTCGTCGGCAAGGGCAAGATCCACCCGACGCTGTCGAAGGTGTACCCCCTGGAGGAGACCGGCCAGGCCGCGTACGACGTGCACAGCAACCGGCACCAGGGCAAGGTCGGCGTGCTCGCGCTGGCGCCCCGCGAGGGCCTGGGTGTCAGCGACCCGGAGACGCGCGCGCAGCACATCGACGCCATCAACCGCTTCCGGGACGTGTGACATGCCGGAAGCGGAGACCGGCAGCGGCAGGGGCCCCAAGGACCGGCCGTGGCTCATGCGGACGTACGCCGGCCACTCGACCGCCGAGGCGTCCAACGCGCTGTACCGCAACAACCTCGCCAAGGGCCAGACCGGTCTCTCCGTCGCCTTCGACCTGCCGACGCAGACGGGTTACGACCCCGACCACGTCCTCGCGCGCGGCGAGGTCGGCCGGGTCGGTGTGCCCGTCTCCCATCTCGGCGACATGCGGCGGCTGTTCCAGGACATCCCGCTCGACCGGATGAACACCTCGATGACCATCAACGCCACGGCCATGTGGCTGCTGGCGCTCTACCAGGTGGTCGCCGAGGAGCAGGGCGCGGACCGCGATCTGCTGCAGGGGACGACGCAGAACGACATCGTGAAGGAGTACCTGTCGCGCGGGACGCATGTCTTCCCGCCGGTGCCCTCGCTGCGGCTGACCACCGACATGATCACGTACACGGTGGCGCACATCCCCAGGTGGAACCCGATCAACATCTGCAGCTACCACCTCCAGGAGGCGGGGGCCACCCCGGTCCAGGAGATCGCCTACGCGATGTCGACGGCGATCGCCGTCCTGGACGCGGTGCGCGACAGCGGGCAGGTGCCGGCGGCACGGTTCGGTGATGTCGTCGCCCGTATCTCGTTCTTCGTGAACGCCGGGGTGCGCTTCATCGAGGAGATGTGCAAGATGCGCGCCTTCGGCCGCATCTGGGACCAGGTCACCCGCGAGCGGTACGGCGTGACCGACGAGAAGCAGCGGCGCTTCCGTTACGGCGTCCAGGTCAACTCGCTCGGTCTGACGGAGGCGCAGCCGGAGAACAACGTCCAGCGCATCGTGCTGGAGATGCTGGGCGTGACGCTCTCCAAGGACGCGCGGGCCCGCGCCGTACAACTCCCGGCATGGAACGAGGCGTTGGGGCTCCCCCGGCCGTGGGACCAGCAGTGGTCGCTGCGGATGCAGCAGGTACTCGCCCTGGAGAGCGACCTGTTGGAGTACGAGGACATCTTCGCCGGGTCGCACGTCGTGGAGGCGAAGGTGGCGTCGCTCGTCACGGACTCGCTGGCGGAGATGGACCGGATCGAGAAGATGGGCGGCGCGATGGCGGCCGTCGAGTCCGGCTATCTGAAGTCGCGGCTGGTCTCCTCGCACGCCGAGCACCGGGCCCGGATCGAGTCGGGCGAGGAGAAGATCGTCGGCGTCAACTGCTTCGAGTCGACCGAGCCCAATCCGCTGACCGCCGATCTGGACACCGCGATCATGACGGTCGATCCGGCGAACGAGGCACGGGTGGTGGCCGCGCTGCGGGAGTGGCGGGCGGACCGCGACGACGCGCGGGCGAGCGCGTCGCTGGCCGCCCTGAAGCAGGCCGCGGCCGGCACCGACAATCTGATGGCGGCGACCGTGGAGTGCGCGCGGGCCGGCGTGACGACCGGCGAGTGGTCCTTCGCGCTGCGGGACGTCTTCGGCGAGTTCCGGGCGCCGACGGGGGTGGGCGGCGCGCCGGTCGCGGTCGCCGCCGAGGCGGGGACACCGCTCGCCGCCGTACGGAGCAAGGTGGACCGGACAGCCGCCGAACTGGGCTCGGGGCGGCTGCGGCTGCTGGTGGGCAAGCCGGGTCTGGACGGGCACTCCAACGGGGCCGAGCAGATCGCCGTACGCGCGCGGGACGCCGGGTTCGAGGTGGTCTACCAGGGCATCAGGCTGACGCCCGAACAGATCGTGAACGCCGCCGTCGCCGAGGACGTGCACTGCGTCGGCCTGTCGATCCTGTCCGGCTCGCACGCCGCGCTGGTGCCGGACGTGCTGGGCCGGCTGCGGGAGGCGGGGGCCGGGGACATCCCGGTGATCGTCGGCGGGATCATCCCGAGCGCCGACGCCGCGGTGCTGCGGGACGCCGGAGTGGCCGCCGTATTCACCCCGAAGGACTTCGGGATCACCGAGATCATCGGTCGTATCGTCGACGAGATCCGTCACGCCAACAAGCTCGACCCCCTGGAGGTCTCCACATGACCACGTCGCCGCAGTCAACCGCGCCGGAAACGCCCGCGAACAGGCTCCGGCCCCGCCGGTCGTGCCTGGCGGTCCCCGGCTCGAACCCGCGCTTCCTGGAGAAGGCCCAGGGGCTCCCCGCCGACCAGGTCTTCCTCGACCTGGAGGACGCCTGCGCGCCGCTCGCCAAGGAGGGCGCCCGGCACACCGTCGTCGACGCGCTGAACAAGGGTGACTGGACGGGCAAGACCCGGGTCGTACGCGTCAACGACTGGACGACGCACTGGACTTACCGTGACGTGATCACGGTCGTCGAGGGCGCCGGCCACAATCTCGACTGCCTCATGCTGCCCAAGGTCCAGGACGCGCAGCAGGTGGTGACGCTCGATCTGCTGCTCACCCAGATCGAGAAGACGATGGGCTTCGAGGTCGGCCGGATCGGTATCGAGGCGCAGATCGAGAACGCCAAGGGCCTGGTGAACGTGGACGAGATCGCGGCCTCGTCGCCGCGGCTGGAGACCATCGTGTTCGGCCCCGCCGACTTCATGGCGTCGATCAACATGAAGACGCTGGTGGTCGGCCAGCAGCCGCCCGGTTACGGCGCCGACGCGTACCACTACATCCTGATGCGGATCCTGATGGCGGCCCGTACGCACGATCTCCAGGCGATCGACGGGCCGTTCCTCCAGATCCGGGACGTGGACGCGTTCCGTGAGGTGGCGGGCCGCGCCGCCGCGCTCGGTTTCGACGGCAAGTGGGTGCTGCACCCGGGCCAGATCGACGCCGCGAACGAGATCTTCTCGCCGTCGCAGGAGGACTACGACCACGCGGAGCTGATCCTCGACGCGTACGACTACGCGACGTCCGAGGCGGGCGGCAAGAAGGGGTCGGCGATGCTCGGCGACGAGATGATCGACGAGGCGAGCCGCAAGATGGCGCTCGTGGTCTCCGGCAAGGGACGGGCCGCCGGTCTGCGGCGCACCTCGACGTTCGAAGCCCCGGAGGCGTGAGAGATGCGATTCGGACGCACCTTTGAGGAGTTCGAGGTCGGCGCCGTCTACAAACACTGGCCGGGCAAGACCGTCACCGAGTACGACGACCACCTGTTCTGTCTGCTGACCATGAACCACCATCCGCTGCATCTCGACGCCAACTACGCCGAGAAGACGACCGACTTCGGCAGGAACGTGGTGGTGGGGAACTACATCTACTCGCTGCTGCTCGGTATGTCGGTCCCCGACGTCTCCGGCAAGGCCATCGCGAATCTGGAGGTCGAGTCGCTGAAGCACATCGCGCCGACCTTCCACGGCGACACGCTGTACGGGGAGACGGTCGTCCTGGACAAGACACCGTCACGGTCCAAGGACGACCGCGGGGTCGTGTACGTCGAGACCCGGGGCTACAAGCAGGACGGCACCGTCGTGTGTGTGTTCCGCCGCAAGGTGATGGTGCCGACCGCGACCTACATCGACAGGCGCGGCGGCGAACAGCCCGGCCGCCCGGAGCCGATGCCTACGACGAGGGAGATCTGACCCATGAGCCGTCTCGCCCAGACCGCGGACCTGACCGACATCCAGCGGGAGATCCTTTCCACGGTAAGGGACTTCGTCGACAAAGAGATCCTGCCGGTGGCCACGGAGCTGGAGCACCGCGACGAGTACCCGACACAGATCGTCGAAGGGCTCAAGGAACTCGGCCTGTTCGGGCTGATGATCCCCGAGGAGTACGGCGGTCTGGGCGAGTCCCTGCTCACGTACGCGCTCTGCGTGGAGGAGATCGCCCGCGGCTGGATGTCCGTCTCGGGCATCATCAACACGCATTTCATCGTGGCCTACATGCTCAAGCAGCACGGCACCCAGGAGCAGAAGGACACCTTCCTGCCGCGCATGGCCGCCGGCGAGGTGCGTGGCGCGTTCTCGATGTCCGAGCCGGGGCTCGGCTCGGACGTGTCGGCGATCACGTCGAAGGGCGTCAGGGACGGCGACGACTACGTACTCGACGGCCAGAAGATGTGGTTGACGAACGGCGGCACGTCCACGCTCGTCGCCGTGCTGTGCCGCAGTGACGAAGGCCACCCCGAGGGCACGGCCCGTCATAAGTCGATGACCACGTTCCTGGTCGAGAAGGAGCCCGGGTTCGGTGAGGTACGGCCCGGTCTCACCATCCCCGGCAAGATCGACAAGATGGGTTACAAGGGCGTCGACACCACCGAGTTGATCATGGACGGACTACGCATTCCGGCCAATCGGGTCCTCGGCGGTACGACTGGCCGAGGGTTTTACCAAATGATGGACGGTGTCGAGGTCGGCCGGGTGAACGTCGCCGCGCGTGGCTGTGGCGTCGCACAACGCGCTTTCGAACTCGGCGTCTCGTACGCCCAGCAGCGCCAGACTTTCGGCAAACCGATCGCCCAGCACCAGGCAATCCAGTTCAAGCTGGCCGAAATGGCCACCAAGGTCGAAGCGGCGCATGCGATGATGGTCAATGCGGCACGCAAAAAGGACTCCGGGGAACGAAACGACCTGGAGGCAGGGATGGCGAAGTACCTCGCCTCCGAATACTGCAAGGAAGTCGTCGAAGACGCCTTCCGTATCCATGGCGGTTACGGCTTCTCCAAGGAGTACGAGATCGAGCGTCTCTACCGCGAGGCGCCGATGCTGCTGATCGGCGAGGGTACCGCCGAGATCCAGAAAATGATCATTGGCCGCCGACTGCTGGAGGAGTACCGATTCCAGGGTTGATCGCGGCCTATGGTCCCATTTGACCGCCCACGACATCACACCGCGTCATCGTCTTCCGGCCGCCGACTCGGCTTCTGCATTGCCCAGTTGCACCCGGCAACCGATACCATCGACGGAAAGCCGCCGTCCCCCGTTGCCCGTGCGGCTCCATCCGCTACGAAGGTCATTCATGCCCCACAGCCAAACCTCCGCACCACGCGGCAGCGTCCGCCTCGCGCGCGGAGCATCGCCGTGGCTTCTGCCGACCGTCGCCACCGCAGCACTCAGTCTGGTCCGCGCGCGCCGCTCGAAGCGCGCCGCCGTCATCGCCGTGCCCGCCACCGCTCTCGCGGCGGGCATGCTGTGGTTCTTCCGCGACCCCGAGCGAGAGATCACACAGGGCCGGGTCATCTCACCGGCCGACGGAGTGGTGCAGAGCATCATGCCGTGGAAGGACGGGCGCACCCGCGTCGCGATCTTCATGAGCCCGCTGAACGTCCACGTCAACCGCGCCCCCCTCGCGGGCACGGTGACGTCCGTGGAGCACATCCCCGGCGGTTTCGTCCCCGCGTTCAACAAGGAGAGCGAGAACAACGAGCGCGTTGTCTGGCACTTCGACACCGAACTCGGTGACATCGAGATGGTGCAGATCGCCGGCGCCGTGGCCCGGCGGATCGTGCCGTACGTACCGCAGGGGACCAAGCTGGAGCAAGGCGAGCGCATCGGCCTGATCCGTTTCGGCTCGCGCGTCGACATCTACCTTCCGGAAGGTGTCGAGGTCGCTGTCGAGGTCGGCCAGACCACGACCGCAGGGGTGACTCGAATTGACCGTGATTGATCCCGACACACAGGCCGGCTGGGCCACGGACGCCGAGGAGGAGGACGAAGCCGAAGACATGCCGCTGTCCATGCGGCTGTCGATAGCGGACACCCTCACCCTCGGCAACGCCACCTGTGGCTTCATGGCCGTGTACTTCACCACCACCGGCATCCTGATCCCGCATCTCACGGGCAGCGAAGAGTCCGGCATGGCGCGGCACTCCGCGGCCACCGCCGTGATCCTCATGCTGTGCGCGGCGGTCTTCGACCTGTTCGACGGCCTCGTGGCGCGCAAGCTGCGCAGCTCCCCGATGGGTGCGGAGCTGGACAACCTCTCCGACCTGATCAGCTTCGGCCTGGCGCCCGCGTACTTCGTGCTCGTCTACGGCATGGTCGCCGACGACGCGCATCAGCGGGTGTCGGCGCTGGCGGCGATCGTGGTGCTTCTGGCGGTGGTCCTGCGGCTCGCGAGATTCTCCTGCGTGGAGCCGAAGGACGGCATGTTCCAGGGCATGCCGAGCCCCTTCGGCGCGCTCACGGTCGTCTCGATCGTGCTTCTCGAGCTGCCCTTCGTGCCGACGCTGCTCGCCATCGTCGGCGTGGCGTGGCTGATGGTGAGCCGGGTCGAGTATCCGAAGCCACGAGGTGTCCTCGCGGTGGCGATGCTCAGCTGGATCGTGGCCGCGATGGGGCTGCTCGCGGCCTGGGCGTTCGACGCGCCCGGTGGCCAGCTCCTGCTCCAGACGGGCTGTGCGCTCCAGGTGGTGACGGGCGCGGTGATTCCGCTCTTCGCCACGGCGCGACGGGTGAACACGTTCCGTGACAACCGCCGTGAGGCGCGTGCGGCGCAGCTGCCGTAGCGGTACGTACCGATACATCGGAAGGGCCCGGACGCTTCAAGCGTCCGGGCCCTTCTCGTATACAGGGTGACCGGTCAGTCGCCGAAGGTGAACGACTCCGCGGGCTTCGCCACCTGCGCCTCCTGGACGACCTTCAGACCGCCCGGCACCTTCGAGTCCGGCTTCATGATCACGGACTGCCGGGTGGAGGGGGCCGTCGGGTCCGAGAAGTCGTGGGTGATCCCGAAGCCGGTGGAGAACTTGTCGAGCCCCAGGAGCGCCTTGTCGATGCCCGCCCGGGTGAGGTCCTTGTTCTCGCACGCCTTCTTCAGCAGCTCGCCGTAGAGCGAGGCGGCCGTCCACCCGGACACGACGCCGTTGTCGAGACCGTCGTCCGGGTAGGCCGCCGCGTACTCCGTGGCCAGCTTCTTCGGCGCCGGCTCGGCGGAGCCGATGGGCAGGGTGGAGGAGGCGATGTAGTAGTCCTTCATCAGCGCCGGGCCCGCCGCAGTGGCGAGCAGCTGCGGCGCGAACGCCGAGTTGTTGCCGACGACCGGCACATTGAACCCGCCCGCCGCCGCCACGCCCACCAGCGAGGCCGCCTGGCGCGGTCCGGCGCTGATGACGATGGCCTTGACCCCGGCCTTCTTGAGCGCGGCGACCTGCGCGGACATGTCGTTGTCGGTCGGCTTGATCTTCTGCTCGACGACCGTGAGACCGGCCTGCTCGGCCGCGTACTCGGAGCCGACGAGGGCGTTCTCGCCGTAGTCGCCCTCGAAGTACACATGGCCGATCTTGTCGCCCTTGGTGATGCGCTTGTTGGTGAGGAGGTAGTCGATGGCGTTGATCGTCTCGATGTCGTACGTGGCGCCGACGACCCGTACGTACGGGCTGCCGAGCAGATTGGCCGACCACGCCTGCGGCAGCACCAGGCCCTTGTCCTGGCCGTCGATGCGCTTCTCGACGGCGGCGACGAAGGGGGAGCCGATGAACTGGGCGAAGCCGAGCACGTCCGGCTCCAGCTCCGTGTAGGCGGCGACGGCCTTCTGCGGGTCGTAGCCGTGGTCGCGTACGGTCAGCTCGATGTCGCGGCCGCAGATACCGCCCGCCTTGTTCGTCTGGTCCGCCCACAGCTGCTGGGCCTGGGTGACGCTCTTGCCGAGGGAGGCGTAGACGCCGGTCATGTCGGTGAGCACACCGAGCGAGATCGTCTTGGCGGTGACGCCCTCCCCGGTCTTCACTCCCCCGGCGTCCTCACCCTTGTCGTCCCCCTCCGTGGCCTTGCCGCTGCACCCGGCGAGCGCGAGGGCGAGTACGACCAGCAGCGCCGCGCCGCTCCTGGGCGCGTTCGTGTGACGTGCGCGTCGCTTCATGACTTCTCCCGTGAGAACCGTCGAACCGTCGGAACTGACAGGCGGGTGAGTCCGCCGGGCAGGAAGAGCACCACCGCGACGATCGCGGCGCCGTACAGATAGCGGGACGCCTCGCCCGGGGTGACGCCGCCCGAACCGGGGTCGGCGACCAGTGGCAGCGTGTCGCTGTAGTGGGTGAGGAGCTGGGGCAGCAGGGCGACGAAGGCCGCGCCGACGACGGCTCCGGCGACCGTGCCCAGACCGCCGATGACGATCATGGCGAGATATTCGAGGGCCAGGATCATGCCGAAGTAGTCGGGCACGGTCCGTTGGAAGATCAGCGCGATCAGTACGCCGGCCAGCCCCGCGTACATCGAGGAGAGGACGAACACGGCGGCCCGGTAGCGGGCGACCGGCACACCCATCACACCGGCGGCGATGCGGTGGTCACGGATCGCGTTCATGGCCCGGCCCGGCCTGCCGCGCAGCACCCCGCGGGCGAAGAGTCCGCCGACGAGAAGGGCGAACAGGCCCGCGTACCAGAGCTTCTCCGCCGAGCCGAAGGGGACGGCGGCGATCACGACCTCGGTGTCGTCGAAGTCGAAGCCGAAGAGGGAGAGCACGGGGACGTCGCGGCCGTTGAACCCGCCGGTCAGATCCCCGGCGTTGAAGAGGACATGCTGCCCGATGAAGATCAGCGCGAGCGTCGCGATGCCGAGGTAGGCACCGCGCAGCCGGCCGGCGATGGGGCTGAAGAGACCGCCCGCCGCCCCCGCGAGGAGTACGGCCAGTACGACCGCGAGCCAGGTGGGCAGGCCGAGTCCGGTGAGCTGCCGGCCGTTCTCCGCGCCGCTCTCGCCGCCCTCGCCGGCGAAGACGCAGTAGCCGTAGGCGCCGACGGCGAGGAAGAAGGAGTGGCCCATGGAGAGCTGGCCGGTGGCGCCGGTGAGGAGGTTGAGGCCGATGGCGCCGATGGCGGCGGCCATGGCGAAGAGGCCGGCCTGGAGCCAGAAGCGGTCGAGGTAGAAGGGCAGGGCGAGGAGCAGGAGGGAACCGGCGAGCCAGGCGTAGGCGCGGGGGCTGCGGTGCGGTGGGGCCTTGGTGGCCGCGTGGGTCGGGTCAGACACGGGCCAGCTCCTTCGTACCGAACAGCCCGGCGGGCCGGATGAGCAGCACCACGACCATCACGAGATACGGCGCGAGGTCGCCGAAGCCGCGCCCGAGGAAGGTCAGATCGCTCTGGTAGCCGGTGGCGAAGGACTCCGTGACGCCGACGATGAGTCCCCCGGCGAGCGCCCCGGTCGTGGAGTCGAGGCCGCCGAGTATCGCGGCGGGGAAGGCCTTGAGCGCGGCGAGGGACGTGGCGCGTTCGAGCCCGGGGGTCGGGAAGACCGTGAGGAACAGCGCGGCGACGGCGGCGAGCGAGCCCGCGACCGCCCAGGCGGAGAGCGAGACGCGGCCGAGGCGTACGCCCATGAGTGCGGCGGTCTGGGGGTTCTCGGCCGCCGCGCGCATCGCGACGCCCCAGGTGGTGTAGCGGAAGGCGAGCAGGAACGCGGTGATCAGCAGCGCCGCGGCGACGAAGGCCGCGACCCGGGTCTGGGCGATGGTGATGTCCCCGACGGTGAGGAGCTTGTCGCCCCACGGGTCGCCGAGCGCGAGGACGTCGGTGCCGATGCGGCGGGTGAGTTCGGTGGTGAGGAGGATGTCGACGCCGATGGTGACGATGGCCAGGACGCTGTGGTCGGAGCCGCGGTAGCGCCGCATGACGGTGTACTCGACGGCCGATCCGACGACGGCGGCGCCCGCGATACCGACGGCGAGCGCCGGCCAGAAGCCGATGTCGTCGTGGAGCACGGCGGTGACGTAGCCGCCCGCGAGGAGGAGCGAGGCGTGGGCGAAGTTGACGACCTCGGTGGCTTTGAAGATGACGACGAAGCCGAGGGCGATGAGGGCGTAGACGGAGCCCATGGAGAGCCCGCCGAGGAGGAGTTCGACGAAGGTGGTCATGAGGCGGCCTCCTCGCCGCTGAGGCTGTCGTCGGCGCTCTCGATGGTGTCGGCGCTCTCGCCGAGGTAGGCACGGACGACGGCTGGATCGCTCTGCACCTGGGCGGGCGTACCGCCGGCGATCCGGCGTCCGAAGTCGAGTACGGTCACGGCGTCGGCGAGCCGCATCACCACCCCCATGTCGTGTTCGACCAGCACGATCGAGATGCCGAGGCTGTCGCGTACGCCGGCCACGACGGCGGCCGTACGGCGCCGCTCGTCGGCCGTCATCCCGGCGACGGGTTCGTCCAGGAGCAGCACCGTGGGCTCCATGCACAGGGCGCGGCCCAGCTCCACGAGCTTCTGTTTGCCGTACGGGAGGGCCCCCGCCGGCCGGTCCAGATCGCCGGCCAGCCCCACGAACTCGGCTATCTCGCCGACCCTGGCCCGGTGTCGGCGTGCCTCGCGGGCGGCGGACGGCAGCCGGAGGCCGGTGGCGAGGAAGCCGGCGCGGGTGAGGCGGTGGCGGCCGAGGAGCATGCTGTCGGCGACGGTGGCGTGCGGCGGGAGCGCGAGGTTCTGGAAGGTGCGGGCGACGCCGAGTGCGGCGACGCGGTGCGGGGCGAGGCCGGTGAGTTCGGTCGCGCCGAGGCGGACGCTGCCGGAGGTGGCGCGGTAGACGCCGGACAGGACGTTGAAGCAGGTGGACTTGCCGGCGCCGTTGGGGCCGATGACGGCGTGGACGCTGCCGGGTTCGACGGTGAAGGAGACGGCGTCGAGGGCGGTGAGCCCGGCGAAGCGGACGGTGACGTCGGTGACGGTGAGGGGTGGTGGGGAGCTGTGGTCCGGCCCGGTGCCGCCGGGGTCCGGCCCGGTGCCGCCGACCGTCCGTTCGGGATGTCCGGCCGACGCGTGGCCGTCGGCGCCGGCCGGGCCCGTCTCGAAGTCCGTCACGCGGTCCACCTCCGGAGCACCGGTGCCGACTCCTGTGCCCGGCCCGCGTCCTCGGCGGCCGTCTCGTCCACGACGCCGAGATAGCGGCGGCGTACCTCGTCGGAGGCGGCCAGTTCGGCGGCGTCCCCTTCGAGCGTGACCTCGCCGACCTCCAGGACGTACGCGCGGGACGCCAGCCGCAGGGCCATGGACGCGTTCTGTTCGACCAACAGGACCGAAGTGCCGGTGGAGTTGATCTGCTGGATGGTCTCGCCGATCCGGGTGGCCATCAGGGGGGCGAGCCCGAGGGAGGGTTCGTCCAGGAGGAGCAGCCGGGGGCGGGCCATCAGGCCCCGGCCGAGCGCGAGCATCTGCTGCTCACCGCCGGAGAGCAGTCCGGCGCGCTGGCCCGCGCGGTCGGCGAGTACGGGGAACAGTGCGTGCACCTCGGCGAGGGAGGCCAGGTACTGCTTGCGACCGCCGCGCGCGCCGAGTGCGCCGGCCCGGAGATTGTCCGCCACCGTCATGCGGGCGAACACCTGCCGTCCTTCCGGGACTTGGACGACTCCGGCCGCCACGACCCCGGCGGCGCCGAGCCCGTCGAGGGACCGGCCGTCGAAGTGGACAGTGCCGGCGCCGGCCGTGCCCCGGTGGAAGCCGAGCGTGCGGGAAATGGCCCTGAGCAGGGTGGACTTGCCCGCGCCGTTGCCACCGAGCACCGCGGTGATTCCGCCGGACGGTACGTCGACGGACACCTCGTGCAGGGCGCGCACCGGGCCGTAACCGACGGACAGGGCACGCACTTCGAGCGCGGCCATGCATTCTCCTCTGCGATCGGCTTCGCTTGATTCCGCTTGATTCCGCTTGGTTTCGCTTCGTTCCGCGTGATTCGGATGTCCTGACATGCGTCCTGACACGCCGTGGAGGCACACCTCAGCACCGGGCCGGGGCACCGTCCACGGCGTACGGCCGAATCGCTGCTGATGACCAGCGGTGCGGTGGCCGGATTGTGCACGCGCACAAGGGGTGTCGCACCGCGCCTCCCGGTGGCATCCTCACCAGCCATGGGTGGCCACCGAGCGCGTACGGATCGCGAGTGGTCGGTCCTGGTGACCGCGTCCCGGATGCTTCTGGAGCGCGTACCGGCGCTGACCGACCAACTGATGGACGAACTTGACGACCACTCCGAGCAGTTCGAGGCGGCCGTGCCGCGCGACGAGCACTGGCGGCAGATCAACGAGGCGATGCGGTACGGGATCGAGGCCATCGCGGCCCCGCGCTCGGCACCGCGCCGCGACCTGGCCTACGCGGAGGAGCTGGGACGGCGGCGCGCGGAGCAGGGGCTGGCGCTGGACCTGGTACTGCACGCGTACCGGCACGCCGGCTATCTGGTGTGGGACGAACTGCTGCGCATCGTCAGCGAGAAGGACCCCGACGACGTACCGATGCTCGTGCACACGGCGTCCCACATGTGGGCGGGTGTCGACCGGCAGGCGACGACGGTCGCGGAGGCGTACCGCAGCACGGAGCAGTCGATGCACCGGCGGAGCGACGAACGGGTGCAGGCGCTGCTCGACGCGCTGCTGGAGGGCCGCTCGACCCCGGGTCTCGCGGCCCGCGCGGCGGCCGGGCTCGACCTGCCCGAGCAGGGGCGTTACGTGGTGGTGGTCGTCCGGGTGGAGCGGCAGGGCGGGCGCGAGCCGTTCCAGCGGGTGGCCGTGGCGGACGGGATGCGCTTCTTCTGGCGGATGCGTACGGACTGCGAGATCGCGGTGGTCGCGCTCGACGGGGAGGCGGGCCTCACGGAGCTGGCGGCGCTGCTGTTACGGCTCTGCCAGGGCCCCGGCGGCATCAGCCCGGTGGTGGACAGCCTGGCCGGGCTGGGCCGGGCGCGCCGGCTGGCCGAGACGGCGCTGCGTACGCTCCCGCCGGACGCGCAGAGCATCGTCCGCCTGGACGAACGCCTCCCGACGGCGCTGGTGGTCAGCCAGCCGGAACTCGCGGCCCGGCTGATCGCGGACGTGTTCGGCCCGCTGCTCGACCTGGACCCGGCGGATCGCGCGGTCCTGCTGGAGACGCTGGACGCGTGGCTGGAGTACGGCGGCTCGGCGGGCCGCGCGGCGACGCGCCTGTACTGCCACCGCAACACGGTCTTCAACCGCCTGCGCCGCCTGGAGCAACTGACGTCCCGTTCGTTGTCCCGCCCCCGGGACCTGATCGAGATGACGCTGGCACTCGACGCGTTCCGGCTGACGCCGGGGTGAGGGGGTGCTGCCTGGTGGTGTCCTCGGTCGCCGGACGGGCATTGAGCCCGTCCGGCGATTGAGGACGAACTCGGCCCGCCAGTCGCGTCACCCGGCAGCGGGCCCCGTCCGATGTGGAACGGGACCCGCACCGCGTCACGTCAAGAAGTCGCGCGCGATGTCCGCCGACATCCGTTCCAGCAGGGGCCCCGCCTCGGCCATGCAGCGTGCCGGGTCCGGTTCCAGGTCCGTCAGGGCGTAGGCGCGGCGGATGCCCGCGCGGCCCAGGGCCTCGGGGCGCAGCGCCAGTCGGCCGCAGACCGCGATGACCTCGATGTTCCGCGCGCGGGCCGCCGCCGCGACGCCCGCCGGGGCCTTGCCGTGCAGCGTCTGTTCGTCCAGCGAGCCCTCACCGGTGATGACGAGTGTGGCGCGGGACAGCGCGGGGCCGAAGCCGAGCACGTCGAGCATGACCTCGATGCCGGGCCGGAAGCTCGCGGCGAGGCCGACGAGCGCGCCGTACCCGATGCCGCCCGCCGCCCCGGCGCCGGGTGAGAGCGCGGACTCGGCCGCCTTGGCGCCGATGGTCTTCTCCAGGACGCGCGCGTAGTGCGCGAGAGCCGCGTCGAGCGTGTCGACGTCCTCGGGGGACGCGCCCTTCTGCGGCCCGTAGATCGCCGGGGCGCCCTTCGGCCCGGTCAGCGGGTTGTCCACGTCGCTGGCGAGGACGATGTCCGTCTTGGCGATACGGGGGTCGAGCCCGGACAGGTCGACCGTCGCGAGATCGCGCAGTCCGCCGCCGCCGGGTCCCACCGGCTGCCCGTCCGCGTCCAGGAAGCGTCCACCGAGCGCGGCCAGCATGCCCGCGCCGCCGTCGGTGCTGGCGCTGCCGCCGACGCCGAAGACGATGGTGCGCGCGCCCGCGTCGAGCGCGGCGCGCAGCAGTTCGCCGGAGCCGTACGTACCGGCCGTGAGGGGGGCGAAGACACCGTCGGGCAGGTGCTGGAGACCCGACGCCTCGGCCATCTCCACGACGGCCGTGCCGTCGCGCAGCGCGTACGCCGCGGTCAGTTCGTCACCGAGCGGTCCGGTGACCCGTACCTCTCGCCGTTCGAATCCGGCCGCCACCGCCGCGGCGACGGTGCCGTCGCCGCCGTCGGCGACGGGCAGTGCCTCGACCGTCACGTCGGGGGCGACCAGGCGCAGCCCGGCCGTCACCCGCTCGGCGACCTCTACGGCCGTGAGCGAGCCCTTGAACTTGTCCGCCGCGACGAGCACGTGCGCGGCCTCGGTTACTGCTCCGTCCGTCACCTTGTCATCCCTTTGCTTTCGAACAGGCAGTCGCGCCGCACCGACCCTATCCGGCCGGGCGTCCTCCTGCCCACGGGCAGCGGCCCGCCACCGGGTCCCTTAAAAATTGGACAAACCTCCCATAGACATGGGAACGGTCTCACCGCCCCGAAGGGGCCTCTGATCTAGGCTTTCCGCGTGACCTCTCGCGACGCTGACTACCTCGCCTATATCGCCGGACTCCCCCGCGTGCTCTCCGGTGCCGCCGCTCTCTTCCGGGACGAGGAGGGGCGGGTGCTGATCGTCGAGCCCAGTTACCGGCCGGGCTGGGCGCTGCCCGGCGGGACGGTCGAGTCGGACCAGGGTGAGACGCCGCGTCAGGCGGCGCGGCGCGAGACGCTCGAAGAG
The DNA here is from genome assembly GCF_042670825.1 of Streptomyces sp. NPDC057137. NCBI lineage: Bacteria > Bacillati > Actinomycetota > Actinomycetes > Kitasatosporales > Streptomycetaceae > Streptomyces > Streptomyces sp. NPDC057137. Next base: position 60,442 of record NZ_JBHUUW010000029.1, read on the forward strand.
ATCGGGCTGGACGTCGAGTTGGGGCGGCTGCTCGCGGTGGACTGGTCACAGGCGCCGGACCGGCCGGCCATCGTCGCGTATCTGTACGACGGCGGAGTCCTGGACGAGGAGCGGCTCGGCCAGATCCGGCTCCAGGAGGAGGAGTTGCTCTCCTGGCGGCTGGTGAACCGTCACAAGATTCCCGAGCTGGTGATCGGGTCGCTCGGGTCCCGCATCCTCGTGGGGCTCGACGCGCTCGAAGCCGGCACCGGGGCCGTGGAGTTGGAGAACGGCCGCCGGGTCGCGTGATCCGCTTGATCCGCTTGATCCGGGTGCGCGCGGTGGTGACGGGTGCGACCGGAGCTGTTCTCATATGTCATGTACGCGCCGCCCGGTGGGCCGTCCCCGGCTGACGCCGATTCACCTCGCGTTGGCCCGCCGTGCACGAGCGCCCTGCATGATCCAGAATCCCAGGCCCAGGACACCGGAGGGAACATGCGACGTCAGATTCGCGGCTGGCTGACAGCCCTGCTCACCACGGCGGTTGTGGCGGCGGGCGCGGGAACCGCGTCGGCGGAAGCGGGCACGGCGGAAGGGGGCACGGCGGAGGCGGGCGCGGTGGTCGCCCCCGCCGCGCTGGACGCCACGCCTGCCAAGACCCCCAGGCTCCCGACGACCGTGGACGGCGGGGCCTGGAAGTCGGGCCATGTCCAGGGCATGGCCGTCGACCGCCGCAAGGGCTTCTTGTACTTCTCGTTCACCAACCTCCTCGTCAAGACCGACCTCACCGGCAAGCCCGTCGGCTCCGTCACCGGCTTCACCGGCCACCTCGGCGACCTGGACTTCAACACCAAGGACGGCAGGGTCTACGGCTCCCTGGAGTACAAGGCCGCCAAGGCCTTCTACATCGCGATCTTCGACGGTGACCGGATCACCGAGATGGACATGGACGCCCAGACGACCGGCGTCGTGTCCACCGTCCACCTCCAGGAGGTCGTGGACGACTACACGGCCGACATGGACGGGAACGGCGTCTTCGACGGCGACACCGCGAAGACCGCCGACCACCGCTACGGATGCAGCGGCATCGACGGCGTCGCGTTCGGCCCCGGCTTCGACGACAAGCGCGGCACGCGGCACACCCAACTGCTCACCGTCGCGTACGGCGTCTACGCCAACACCACCCGGCAGGACAACGACAACCAGGTGCTGCTCCAGTACGACATCCGGCGCTGGAAGAAGTACGAGCGCCCGCTCACCGAGGCCGATCCGCACACCAGCGGCCCCGGTTCGCCCGACGGCAAGTACTTCAGCTACACCGGCAACACCACCTACGGCGTACAGAACCTCGACTACGACGCGCACACCGGCAACTGGCTGCTGGCCGCGTACAAGGGCACCAAGACGCAGTTCCCGAACTACTCGCTCTTCGTCCTCGACGGTTCGAAGCATCCGGTGTCGGGCCCGGTCAGCGGCCAGCCGCAGCCCGAACGCGGCCGGCTGCTGCCGCTCCTCAAGCAGGGGCTGCATCATCCGGCGTCCGGTACGTACGGCTGGGAGTCGACCGGCCAGTACGGGCTGGTGTCGCTCGACGACGGCCGCTACTACCTCGCCGAGGCGGGCACGGTCGTGGAGGACGGTGTCACCAAGCAGACGGGCAAGGCGGTGATGAACCGCTGGACGGGCCAGGTGCCGACGCCCTTCACCCCGGTCACCACCATCACCGACGACGCCGCGACCGAACCCTCCGACTACGCCGGACACGCGCCGCACCCCGGTCACCTCGGCCACCTCCACAAGAAGCACAACCACCGCTGACCGCTGACCGCCGACCGCCGGCCGTTGACCGCCGGCCGTTGGCTCCTATTGGGTCGCCCGTCCCGGCGCCGCCGCATACCCTCGCGGCATGACTCTCGTCGCGATCCTCAGCGGCGCCGGGATCTCCACCGATTCCGGCATTCCCGACTACCGCGGTCCCAACGGCCTGTGGCGGCGCGATCCCGGGGCCGAGAAGCTCGTCACGTACGACGCGTACATGAGCGACCCGGACGTCCGCCGCCGCTCGTGGCGGATGCGCCGGGACAGCCCGACCTTCCGTGCCGAGCCGAACGTCGCGCACCGCGCCGTCGCCGAACTCGACCGCGCGGGCGGCGGCGCGGTCCGGGTGATCACGCAGAACGTCGACGGACTCCACCAGCTCGCCGGGATGCCCGCCCGCAAGGTGCTCGAACTGCACGGCACGGCGCGGGCGGTGGTCTGCACCGGATGCGGGGCGCGCTCCACGATGGAGGAGGCGCTGGCCCGGGTCGAGGCGGGCGAGGAGGACCCGCCGTGCACCGTGTGCGGCGCCGTCCTCAAGTCGGCGACGGTGATGTTCGGCGAACGGCTCGACCCGGAGGTTCTCGGGCAGGCACTCACGATCGCCAAGGCGTGCGAGGTCTTCATCGCCGTCGGTACGACCCTCCAGGTACAGCCCGCCGCCTCGCTGGCGGGGATCGCGGCCGAGCACGGCGCGCGGCTCGTCGTGGTGAACGCCGAGCCGACGCCGTACGACGGGCAGGCCGACGAGATCATCCGCGAGCCGATCGGCACGGCGCTGCCCACGCTGCTCAAGCAGTTCCACGAGAGCTGAGGGGGCGCGGGACCGCGCCGGTCAGAACAGCGTGCCCGCGCCGCTCCTCCCGGCGTCCGCCCGTGCCGCGCCCTCGAAGACCAGCAGGCGCTGCTTGCGGTCGAGCCCGCCGCCGTATCCGGTGAGGCTGCCCGTCGAGCCGATCACCCGGTGACACGGCACGATGATGCCCACCGGGTTCTTGCCGTTGGCGAGTCCGACCGCGCGCGACGCCCCCGACTTGCCGAGCGCGTCGGCCAGTTGACCGTAACTGCGGGTCTCGCCGTACGGGATCGTCCGCAGCTGCTCCCAGACACTCCGCTGGAACGGTGTGCCGTGCAGCAGCAGCGGCAGGTCGAACTCGGTGCGCTCGCCCGCGAAGTACTCATCGAGCTGGTCGATCACGCCGCCGAACGGGCGGGCGTCCACCTCGCCGAAGGTCTCCTGCGGCGGGCGGTGGCGCTGCTCGGTCATGTAGAGCGCGCTCAGCACTCCGTCGGTGGCCACGAGCGTCAGCGGCCCGTACGGGCTGTCGACCACGGTGTGCGATCTGCTGGTCATGCGGTGAACTCCTTTACGCGGGAAGGACGTTGATGGCGTGGTCCTCGGTGGCCCAGAGGTACTGCACGGCGTACGCGCGCCAGGGCCGCCAGCCGGCGGCGCGCGCCGTGAGCGCGGCGGGTGTCGACGGCAGGCCGAGCGCCTGCGCGGCGCGGCGGATACCGAGGTCGGTCGGCAGGAAGGCGTCCGGGTCGCCGAGCGCGCGCATCGCGATCGCCTCGACGGTCCACGGACCGAATCCGGGCAGCGCGTGGAGCCGCGCCCTGGCCTCGTCCCAGTCGCTGTCCGTACCGAGCGGCAGTGTGCCGTCGGCCAGGGCGGCGACCAGGGTCGTGAGCGTGGTGCGGCGGCTGCGCGGCAGCGCGAGGGCCTCGGGGTCCAGCGCGGCCAGCGCGTCGGGGGTGGGGAAGAGATGGGTGAGACCGCCCTCGGGATCGTCCACGGGTGTGCCGTACGCGGTGACGAGACGGGCGGCGTGCGTGCGCGCGGCGGCGGTCGAGACCTGCTGGCCGAGTACCGCGCGTACGGCGAACTCGGCGGCGTCGACGGTGCCCGGCACCCGGCGGCCCGGCGCCTTGTCGACCAGCGGGGCGAGCAGCGGGTCGGTACGCAACTGCTCGTCCACGGCGACCGGATCGGCGTCCAGGTCGAGCATGCGGCGGCAGCGGCTGATGGCGACAGTGAGGTCGCGCGGGTCGGTCAGCGCGAGCCGGCAGCCGATGTGGTCGGGCTTCGGCGTCAGGGCGACGATGCCGTGTCCGTACGGAAGGGAGAGCGTGCGCCGGTACGCGCCGGCCCGCCACTCCTCGACGCCCGGGACCGCCGTCGCCGCCAGGTGTCCGAAGAGGTTGTCGGGGGTGAGCGGTGCGCGGAAGGGCAGCCGCAGGGAGATCACTCCGGGAGTCCGGGGTCCGGGGGCGGCGTTGTCGGACCGCCGGGCGCCGCGTGCCCGCAGTTCGGTCGGGGCGAGGGCGAACACCTCGCGGACGGTGTCGTTGAAGGTGCGGATCGACGAGAAACCCGCGGCGAAGGCGACCTCCGCCATCGGCAGCGCGGTCGTCTCGATGAGCAGTCGCGCGGTCTGCGCCCGTTGGGCGCGCGCCAGCGCGAGCGGGCCCGCGCCGAGTTCGGCGAGCAGCTGCCGCTCGATCTGCCGCTCCGAGTAGCCGAGCCGCCCCGCGAGTCCCGTGACGCCCTCGCGGTCGACGATCCCGTCCTGGATGAGGCGCATGGCGCGGGCGACGGAGTCGGCGCGGGCGTTCCACTCGGGCGAGCCGGGGCTGGTGTCGGGCCGGCAGCGTTTGCAGGCGCGGAATCCGGCCTGCTGGCAGGCGGCCGCGCTGGGGTGGAAGACCATGTTCTCGGCCTTGGGGGGCACGACCGGGCAGCTCGGACGGCAGTAGATACCGGTGGTCAGGACGGCCGTGAAGAACCATCCGTCGAATCGCGCGTCCTTGGACCGGACGGCGCGCAAGCAGCGCTCGGTGTCGGTGTGCATACGTCAAGCATCCGTCACACGGGGTGGCGAGGCTGGCGAGAATCCGACATCAACCTCGCGCTGCCTGCGCGTACGCCTCGGCAAGCCTGAACCGCTTCAGTCGGCGATGAAGGCCAGCAGATCGGCGTCGAACTCCTGCTCGTGGTCGCCGTACAGACCGTGCGGGCTGCCCGGATAGACCTTCAGCGTCGCGTCCTTGATCAGCTCGGCGGACTTGGGACCGGCGGCCACGAAGGGCACGATCTGGTCGTCGTCACCGTGCAGGACGAGCGTGGGGATGTCGAACCGCTTGAGGTCCTCCGTGAAGTCCGTCTCGGAGAACTGCTTCACACAGTCGTACGCCGCCTTGCTGCCGACCTGCATGCTCCACAGCCAGAACGCGTCGCGCATGCCCTGTGACACGGCGGCGCCGGGGCGGTTGAAGCCGTAGAACAGGTCGGACAGGTCCTGGTAGAACTGCGAGCGGTTGGCGGCCACTCCCGCGCGGATGTCGTCGAAGGCGCCGATGGGCAGGCCGTCGGGGTTGGCGTCGGTCCGCAGCATCAGCGGGGGCACCGCGCTCAGGAGCACCGCCTTGGACACGCGGGACGTCCCGTGGCGGCCGATGTAGCGGGCGACCTCGCCGCCGCCCGTGGAGTGGCCGACGAGGACGGCGTCGCGGATGTCCATCTCGTCGAGGAGCGCTGCGAGGTCGTCGGCGTACGTGTCCATGTCGTTGCCCTGCCAGGGCTGGCCGGAGCGGCCGTGGCCCCTGCGGTCGTGCGCGATGCCGCGGAAGCCGTTCTCCGCGACGACACGGAGCTGGCCGTCCCAGGCGTCGGCGTTCAGCGGCCAGCCGTGGCTGAACACGACGGGGCGGCCCGTGCCCCAGTCCTTGTAGAAGATCTCGGTGCCATCGGTGGTGGTGAATGTGCTCATGGCGGTCCATCCCTTCTTGGGCGGTGGTCGGCCACGCGCCTCGCGGACGGCCCGGCGGCGGCCGGTGGGCGCGCGGTGGGCGCGTTCGGGGGCGTACTCCGGCGGCACGTACTCCGCGCACGGCTCGGCGTCGGCCTCGGTCTCCGCCTCGCTGAGGGGGTGGGCCCGGCCGGGTACGCCGGATGCCCGGGGCGCCCGGACGCCAACCAGCGTCTCAGGAATCAGCGGGGCCCGCCCGCCGGGGGAACGCGCCCGTCGGCGGCATCGGGCTCCATCGGAGACGACCTCGGCGGTCAGGCGGTCAGGCGGTCAGGCGCTCGCGCGCAGCTTGCGCCAGACCGCCTTCGCCGCGTTCTGCCCGGACATGCCGTGCACACCGGGCCCCGGCGGAGTCGCCGACGAGCAGATGAAGACCGCCGGGTGCTGGGTGCTGTACGGCGACAGCGAGAGCTTGGGCCGCACCAGCAGCCGCAGACCGGCCACGGAGCCGGTGGCGATGTCCCCGCCCACATAGTTGGCGTTACGGGCCGCCAGCTCCGGCGGGCCCGCCGTCGCGCGCGCCAGGACCCGGTCCCGGAAACCGGGCGCGAAGCGCTCGATCTGCCGCTCGATCGCGTCGGTGAGGTCGCCGTCCCAGGCGTGCGGGACATGGCCGTACGCCCAGAAGACCTGCTTGCCCTCGGGGGCGCGCGAGGGGTCGACCAGGCTGGGCTGGGCGGTGATCAGGAACGGTACGGCCGGGGCGCTGCCGCCGTACGCCAGGTCCAGCGCCGTGCTGATCTCCCGCCTCGTGGGCCCCACTTGGACGGTCCCGGCCCGGCGAGCGGCCTCCGCCGTCCAGGGCACGGGGCCGTCCAGCGCGTAGTCGATCTTGAAGACGCTCGGGCCGTACCGGTACGCGTCGTACGCCCGGCCCAGGCCCGCGATACGGGCGAGCGCGGTCGGTGAGGTGTCGAAGACATACGCGCGGGCCGGCGGGAGGTCGTCGAGCCTCTTGACCTCGAATCCGGTGTGGACCGTGCCGCCGAGGTCGCGCAGATACGCCGCGAGCGCGTCCGAGATGGACTGGGAGCCGCCGCGCGGGAGCGGCCAGCCGTTCTCGTGCGCGGCGAGCGCGAACATCAGGCCCACGCCGCCGGTCGCGATCCCGCTCAGCGGGGCGATGACATGGGCGACGAGACCGGCGAACAGCCCCTTGGCCTTCTCGTCGTGGAAGCGCCTCATCAGCAGATTCGCCGAGGGGAGCCCGGCGAGTCCGAAGCGGGCGAGTGTGAGGGTGTCGTGCGGCAGGCCCCTGGGGGGCAGCGTCATGAAGTCCCGCGCGAAGTTGTCCCACTTGCCGAGGAAGGGGGCGACGAGCCGTCGGTACGCCCCGGCGTCGCGCGGGCCGAAGGAGGCGGCGGTCTCGGCGACGGAGCGGGACAGGACGGCGGCCGTGCCGTCGTCCCAGGGGTGGGCCATCGGCAGCTCGGGGTGCAGCCACTCCAGACCGAACCGCGCGAGGGGCATGTCGTTGAACGCGGGCGATCCCACGCCCAGGGGGTGCACGGCGGAACAGGGGTCGTGCCGGAAGCCGGGCAGTGTGAGTTCTTCGGTCCGCGCTCCCCCGCCCACGGTGTCACGGGCCTCGAACACGGCGACGGAGAATCCACGTCGGGCCAGCTCGACCGCGGCGGTCAGCCCGTTGGGTCCCGCCCCCACGACGACGGCATCGAGCATCGACGGCACCTTCGGACTCCTTCGTCAGCCGATGGCCAGAGGAACCAGGATATTCCTGGCCTCTGACACTCTGTCGGCGGGGCGACGGAACCGGCCGCTCCGCTCGCGGCGGCCGGCCCGTTCGTCTCTCAGGCTCCAGGGCCCGCTGCCGCTCCCGCCTGCGTCTCCGCCGCTGTCCGCGCGCCGTCCAGCAGGCGCTCCCGCACCCGCCGCGCGGTCGCCGCGTCGCGCGCCGCCGTGAAGGGCAGCGCGTTACCACCCGCGACGCGGAAGGGTTCGCCGGTGAGCGTCAGCTGTGTGCCTCCCGCCTCCGTGACGAGCAGCAGGCCCGCCGCGTGGTCCCAGGCCAGCTCCCAGCTGAAGGCGACGGCGTCGAGCGTCCCTCGCGCGATGGCCAGATATTCCAGCCCCGCCGATCCGCACGGCCGGGCGGCGATGTCGTCGGCGTCCTGGACCCCCAGCAGCGCCCGCTTCTCCTCGGGCGTCGTGAAGTCCGGGTGGGACATGGCGACTTCGAGCACCGCGCCGGGCGCGGGCGTGCCGCAGCGCAGCGGGACTCCGTCCAGCAGGGCGCCCCGTCCTCGTACGGCGGTGGCCATCTCGTCCGTCGCGGGCGCGTACGTCCAGGAGGCCAGCACCTCGCCGCCCTGGGCGAGCGCGACGAGCGTGCAGAAACCGGGCTCGCCCCGGACGAACTGCCGGGTGCCGTCGACGGGGTCGACGATCCATACGGGCGCGTCGCCGCGCAGCGCCCCGGTCACGGCGGGGTCGGCGTGGACCGCCTCCTCGCCCACCACCACCGAGCCGGGCAGCAGCGCCGTCAGCGCGGCGGTCAGGTGCTCCTCGGCGCCCCGGTCGGCGCTGGTCACCAGGTCGTGGGGGCCGGACTTCTCGACGATCTCGTGGGCGGCGAGCTGCCGGTAGCGCGGCATGATCTCGGCGGCCGCCGCGTCACGCAGCGCCGCCTCGACCGGGGAAAGGTCACCGTTCAGAAAGTCATCGATCATTCCTCAAGAGAACCACAGAGGGGTGACAACGCAGGTGGGAGCGGAGATGACGACTCGATGGCGGCTCGGCGTCCAGCCCTCGCGACGTTTCCCGGGGACGTTTCCGCCCACGCTCCTAGCGGCCGACCGCGTACCCCTGCATGCCGCGCGGATTGGCCGCGGCCGACAGCACGCCGGTCCTCGGGTCCCGGGCCACCGCGCAGAGCCGCCCTTCCGACCAGGGTTCGCCGACGGTGACGTCGTGGCCCCGACGGCGCAGCCCTTCTACTACGGCCGCGTCCATGGACGGCTCCACGGTGACGCTGCCCGGTCGCATCCCGCGCGGGTAGAAGGAGCTGGGGAAGCTGTCGTTGTGCCAGTTGGGCGCGTCGATCGCGCCTTGGAGGTCGAGTCCGCCGCGTACCTGCGGGCGGAGCGCGACGGCCAGGAAGAAGTGGAGCTGCCACTGGTCCTGCTGGTCGCCGCCGGGGGTGCCGAAGGCCAGGACGGGTGTGCCGTCGCGCAGGGCGAGGGACGGTGTGAGCGTGGTGCGGGGCCTGCGGCCCGGTGTGAGGGAGTTGGGCAGTCCGGGCTCCAGCCAGGCCATCTGGAGGCGGGTGCCGAGCGGGAAGCCGAGTTCGGGCACGACCGGGTTGGACTGGAGCCAGCCGCCGCTGGGTGTCGCGGCGATCATGTTGCCCCAGCGGTCCACGACATCGAGGTGGCAGGTGTCGCCGCGGGTCGCGCCGTTCCGGGCGACGGTCGGCTCGCCCGCGCCGGCCGCCGGGACGGCGAGCGCGTCGAAGCCGGCGTCACCGGCGGCGACGGCGGTGGCGTGGGCGCTGAGGACGGGGACACGTCCGTCGGGGCTGCCGGGACGTAGTTCGTAGGAGGCCTTGTCCCCGACGAGCGCGCGCCGGGCGGTGTTGTACGGCTCCGAGAGAAGCGCGGCGAGCGGTACGTCGGCGGCGTCGCCGTACCAGGCCTCCCGGTCGGCCATGGCCAACTTGCTGCCCTCGGTAAGGAGGTGGACGTACTCCGCGGAGCCGTACACCGGCAGCTCGGGCGCGGGCGGCAGCAGGGCGAGCTGCTGGAGGAAGGCGGGGCCCTGGCTCCAGCCGGCGGCCTTGCAGAGGGTCCAGCCGTTCCACTCGTACGTCGCGGGTGCCTCGTACGTCGCGGACCAGCCGGCCAGGTCGGCGGCCGTCAGGGTGCCGGTGTGGTGGGAGCCGCTGGTGTCGAGGGTCGGGCGGTCGGACTGCCGTATCAGCGCCTCGGCGATGAATCCCGTGCGCCAGATGTCCCGCGCGGCCTCGATCTCCGCGACCCGGTCGCCGCCGCCCGCGGCCTCGGCCTCGGCCGTCAGACGCCGCCAGGTGGCGGCCAGGGCGGGGTTACGGAACAGCTCGCCGGGCGCGGGGGCCCGGCCGCCGGGCAGATAGACGTCGGCGGACGAGGTCCACTCCGTCTCGAACAGCTCGCGCACGCTCTCCACGGTCTGGCCGACCCGCTCGACGGGCGCGTGGCCGTCCTCGGCGTAGCCGATGGCGTAACGCAGCACCTGCGCGAGGGACTTGGTGCCGTGGTCGCGCAGCAGCAGCATCCACGCGTCGAAGGCCCCGGGCACGGCGGCGGCGAGCGGTCCGGTACCGGGGACGAGTTCGAGTCCGAGGGCCCGGTAGTGCCCGATCGTGGCCCCGCCGGGCGCGGGCCCCTGCCCGCAGAGCACTTGGACGTCACCGCCGGCGGGCGCGAGGATGACCGGCAGATCCCCGGCCGGCCCGTTGAGGTGCGGCTCCACCACATGCAGGACAAACCCGGCGGCGACGGCAGCGTCGTAGGCGTTTCCCCCGTCCTCCAGGACGGCCATCGCCGACTGCGAGGCGAGCCAGTGGGTGGAGGACACCATGCCGAAGGTGCCCTGGAGGGTGGGTCGGGTCGTGAACATGGGGCCTCTCACCTTGCTGTTTACGTCTGTCGGCCCCGGATGGTGGGCACTCAGGACGGGTCCTGGGGAGGAGCTGGAGAGTCTGTGCCAGGGGCCGCCTTCTCCCACTCCCCCAGAAGGCTATCGATCGCTCCGCGCCCCTTCTTCCCAGCCTCCGGCACTGCCACGGCTTCGCACCCTTGGCCTGAGGACGTCGGGGCGGGCTCCGAAGCCGCCGACCGACAACCCCGAGCTTGGTCATCAAGGGACGAGTTCGTAGTTCGAGCGGTTCGGCGGGCCTGTCGACAGAGGCCGTCAGTGGGTGGTCGCCATTGGCATCGCCCAGCGGGTACGGCGAAACGACCGTGCCCCGGACGCGGGGCTCACGGCGGTCCCGCCGCCGGCCGCAGCCGCCCGTTCAGGGCTGGTCGTACCAGGCGAACGCCGCGATCCGCCAGCCCTCGGGGGTGCGGACGAACTGGATGGTCTTGGTCCCGCCTCCCTCGAACGGCTCACCGTCCAGGATCCCGGACTTGCGGTACGCACCGAACCGCGACGCGATGTCGCCCGCGATCTCTGTCCGTGCGGACGTCTCCCACTCGGCGAACTCGACAAGTCGACCGTCCGTCAGCAGCCGCAGGCGAGGTTCGATGAACTCGTCCACCGTGTAGACCGTGAACTCCGGGCCGGTCTTGACGATCACGCCATCCGGAAGAACCAGCCGGCGGATCCGGGCCACGTCAGCGGCCTTGCCGCCCCGGTTGTCGAACGCACCGAAGAACTCGGCGGTCAACACGTCTATCTCGCTCTCGGACATGGCGCGACAGTAACAACCAGGCCCTGCCGTTCGGATCGGGCCCGGCACGATCCGAACGACAGGCACTAAGGGCTGTCCCGCAAGTGCTGGACGTCTGCGGTCCGGTGGTCAGCCGAAGATGAGTTCAACTTCCTTTTCCAAGCAGAACTTCATGACAGTGACCAGCCGGCGGGTGTTGTCGAGGTGTCGTTGGAGAACGCGTTCGCTGCCATCGTGTTGCCGCTGGCCGATGATTGCTTCCAGCCGGGGCAGCATGGCCGCGCATTGAGTGGGCGTAAGGTCCGGACCATCGTCATCCGGATCATCGATCAGATCGGTCCGCTCCTCGCGCTCCAGCCCCGGCACCGTTTCGCGAGGGACACCGCGCCCATCGTGGACGGCACCCTGGTCCGCACCCGCGACCACAGCGTCGCCGAGCAGTCCAAGAACTACCGCTGCTCCACCAATCACCAGGTCGTGATCGACGCCGGCACCCGCCGGGTCGTCGTGGTCGGCGGGCCGCTGCCGGGCAACCCGCAACAACTGCAAGGAGTAGGCGGAATCCGCCGCGAAGACCGCCGTGGCAGAACGCTGACGACGGCCGACGGCGGCTGTCCCTGCACCGGACTCCTCGACCTGGCCCTGAAGTGGCTGCCCCTGTCATGCGATAGCCAACCTCGACCATTTGTAGACCATCACACCTCGGCCGGGAGCGGCTGCGCGGCACCGGCGAAGGGAACGGCTGGGTTTATGCCGAAGCCCAGTTGCTGAATGAGAACCTGCGGAAGTACGCCGGCCCGGCGAGATCGCGGCGATAGCGCTCGACGGAGCCAGTGAGCTGATCTGCGTCGACCGGCGCGAGATCCCTCCTGTGACCAATTTCGATTACTACAGCAACGGTTCCCTTGTGATCGGCTGGCTGCTCGGCGAGCAGGAAGACGAACTGGACCGCGCTGTGTTGCCCGAACTGTGGAACAGACTGTGTGCTGCTGATGTCGTCGGGCCTGGCGCGGAGGAGCGCTTCGAGGAAGACGACGAGTTCAACCTGGGCGGCCGGGCCGCCATCCCCGTCATAGTGGAGCACTTCAGTCTGCCGTGGCCTCGGCGAAACCCCTGAGTGGCTGCTTAGGTTTCAAGCGAGAACACTTGTCGGCGGTTTCGGTATCACGAGTTGCCAGAAGAGCGCGTGATTGTTGATGAGAAGTAAGAGCACCCGAGGTGGCGAGGAGCTCGATCGTGCGTGCGGAGCCAGCCTCGTTCGTGGCAGGATGACGTCATGTTGATCAGAAAGGGCGATGCCGCGTAGGCGCCCGAAGGCCGTCCGCGCTGAGCAATGGCGGCCTCGCAGACACGTTGCAGTTCGGCAGATCCACGGCGTTTCCGCGAGAACTCGTGCAGCCGTCCGCCGTGTCGAAGACGAACGGATGTGGCCTGACGCAGTTGCTGCCGCACTCGCCCGTTTCGAGTGGGCGTTCAAGCAACCCGGCCGTTATCTGAACGCATCCCAGGTCTGGCAGCCCGGAGTGGAGGTGGAGTATGCCCGCGACGATCTGGAAGAGGCGATGCTTCACCTCCCTCGCGGTGCCCAGCGTGATCTCGGCCGGCTGATTGCTCGCATCGACGACGAGTTCGAGCGTCGGACTCTGCCGAACCCTGAACCGGTGAACGAATCGACGGTGGACGGCTGGTGGTGGTCAAGGCTTCGTGAGCGCTGACGCTGCTCACGAAGCCTCACGTCCGGTTCAACTCGTGGCCAGCTGTTGTTCTGCGCGGGTGCGGGTGGTGGCGAGTTGGTAGGAGTCGGTGCCGGTCTCGATGTCGATGTCGATGGGATCGACAAGGTGGGCGAGGTCAGAATCGTCGTCAAGCGTAATGATCTCGTGCACGGGTCTGCCTCCGACTGAGGATGCGCATCTTCGGACAAGGGCGGCTGCCGCAGATCCTGGAGTGCCTCCCTTGTCGACACGCCGGCCACCGAGAAGACTCCCCGGTTCCCTGCCCGCATTGGCTGAGAAACCCGCAGGATGTCGGCACCGTCCTCTTGCTACCTGCCATCACCCGGTTGAGGTCGACGGGGATCGTGTGCTGTCGAATCTGAGCTTGTTCTTTAGCCTTAGACGTCGTTTCTTTTGGCGTGATCGTTCGTTGAACCGGGCATGACGGATCTCGTTGAGCGGCTGGTGCCGGACGAGTTATGGGTTTTGTTCCGACGGGTGGTGCCGCCGACGGAGGTGATACGTCCGCAGGGCGGAGGCCGTCGGCGGGCAGGTGACCGTGAGGCTCTGGCCGCGATCGTCTTCGTAGCCACCTCAGGCTGCACCTGGCGCCAGCTCCCGCCGGTGTTCGGTCCGAGCTGGCAGACGGTCTACCGGAGGTTCGCCCAGTGGAGTCGGACCCGAGTCTGGGCGAGGCTGCACCGTGTGATCCTGGACGAACTCGGGGCCCGCGGGGAGATTGACTGGTCGCGCTGCGCAATCGACTCGGTGAGCCAGCGGGCTGCAAAGGGGGGCTTCTGACGGGACCAAATCCGACCGACCGCGGCAAGTCGGGATCGAAAATCCGCCTGGTCACCGACCGAAACGGACTGCCTCTGTCCCTGGGCATCTCCGGCGCCAACATGCATGACAGCCAGGGTTTGGAGCCGCTCGTGCGCGGCATCCCGCCCATCCGATCACGTCGCGGGCCGCGACGCCGACGGCCGGCGAAGCTGCACGCAGACAAGGGCTACGACTACAACCACCTGCGCCGATGGCTCCGCGGGCGGGGAATCCGCCATCGCATCGCCCGTAAGGGCGTCGAGTCCTCACAACGACTGGGCCGCCATCGCCGGGTCATCGAGCGAACTGTCTCGTGGCTGGCCGGCTGCCGCCGGCTCCACCGTCGCTATGAACGCAAGGCCGAGCACTTCCTCGCCTTTGTCGGCATAGCCGCACTCCTCATCTGCCACCGCCGACTGGCCACTCTGCTCAGGGCCTGAGCCGGTCCTGCTGCACGTCGAAACAGATCAGCCCCATCGAGTCAGCCAGGGCTGCCGCGTACGCTGACGCTTCCTCGGCCATGCTCCATCTCATTCCGAAGTAGATGAGCGGACCGCTTGCACCATCGATCAACGGCCCGACCGACCAGGGCGAGGTCTCCCCCTCGTCTTCGGTGATGTCGCACCACTGCTCAAGAAGAGCGGTGACGTAGGCCGCGATGAGCTCGGACGCCGGCTCCCCGTCCTCGCCATCGAGATAGCGGTCGTACAGGTCACTGAAGAAGCGGCGGGCCGTCCTTTCATCCGGAGGCCGATCGCCTTCCCAGACAGCCAGGTCGTAGCTCATGCCCGGAGGCTCTCACACCGCACTGACACACATCTGAGCCGTTCAGCGGCACGCGCAACACCCAAAAGAAACGACGTCTAAGGCCGGGCACCTGTCGTTTGGCCCGCTCGCGGGCCAGTGGCAAAGTGAGCCGGATGATCGGACGCCTGTCCACCGTTGTCATCGACTGCCCCGACCCCCCGACGAGCTTGCCGGTTTCTACGACAAGCTGCTGTCACTCTCACGACAGGAGAACACCGGTGAGTTCGTTGTGCTCCAGAACGCGGCGGGCGCCCCAGTAGTCGCCTTCCAGCGGGTGGACGACTTTCGTGCGGCGCGGTGGAAGGATCCCGCGCGCCCTCAGCAAATGCACCTCGACGTGATGGTCACGGACCTCGATACGGCTGAGGCCCAGGTGCTCGCCCTCGGTGCGACGCTGCTGGATGGTTCGGACAAGCCGATCGGTTACGGCGTCTACGAGGACCCCGTCGGCCATCCCTTCTGCCTGATCACTCCCGAGAGGGGCCTGACCGGCCATTTGAGGTCCGGCGTCGAATACGTCGTGCCGTGGTTCATCGCAGCAGTCCGGTCCATCGGTCGAGCGAGCGCAGGACCTGTGGCAGATCATGCGAGGCCGTGGTGACGATGCGCAGACCGAAGGCACGCTGAGCGGCGTCGGCCTGACGGTGGCCCAGGGCCAGCCACAGGCTCCAGGCCGTGACAGCCAGCTGGCTGCGCAGCATGCCGGCGAACGCGGAGATGTCGGGCGCTCCAGCAGGTCCCCCTTCGGCCAGGTAGGCATCGATCAGGGGCCGGACCACCCGGGCGTCGCCTTCCGCCATGGGGCCGTTGAACGGAGTGGTGAAGCGGAAGGCCACGCTCACCGTCTCCCACCACGGCACCTCCCTCCCCGTACCGTCCCAGTCGATCAGGACGTATCCGTCCGGCGTGCGGAGCACGTTGGCCTGGGAGATGTCTGCGTGCACGGGGACGAGCGGGGGCCGGTTCCGCTCCGCCTGCCCGATGAGTGTGGTGGCGTCCTCAATGATTGGCAGGAGCGATCGCGCTGGTCTCGCGACCGGATGAGTACCGGCTTCGGCCTCCGCGATCCAGGCACGCCAGTCGTCCATCGAGTGCAGCGGTTTCCTGCCGGTGTCGTCACCATCGCTGTTCAGGCCGAGCAGGGCGATGCGGGCCAGCGTCGAGCCGACCCACTGGGCCGCGTCCGGGAGAGAAGCTGCAGACGCCGCGCCGCCGGATCGGCGGAGGTCGTGTCCGTCGACCCACTCGGTCACGCGCACCAGGTCGGCCCCGGACGGGTTGTGCCAGTAGCCGACAGCCGGAGAGGGTGGTTCAACAGGCCGCGGCATAGCGATGCCCGCAGCCAGAGCGGCGCTCTCCAGCCGGTGGGACTCGCGTGCCTGACTGCGCTGCCAGTCTCCGTGCAATCGGCTGGTCTTGACCACCCACCGGCCACGATCCGTGTCCAGCACGCAGGTGCTGGACGGATGATCACCATTGCTCAGCGGCCGGAGCACGCCGAGCGGCCGGCCCACTCCAAATGCACGGGCAATCTCGCTGGCGTCAAGGAGCATTCAAGCAGTCTGACGCATGCAGTACTGTCCACCCCGTTCATCAACGAAGCACACACCGCGACCGTCAAGTGGAGTCTCCAAACAGACCCTTAAGGCAATGGGCGGATGAGGTAGGCAAGCGTGCGCTCCCAGCAATCAGCGTCGCGGAGTGACTTCAGCGGCGGGTCGAACGAGATCCAGACGTCGGGTGGCAGATCTGGCCGATGGCCCACTGGTCTGCGCTTCTCAGTCCATACGTCACCGGCGACCTCCCTGGCGGCCCGGCGCCGGAAGTGAACCGCTCCCAAGTTGGCGTCTTGAAAAGCGATCTCCCAGAGACCCTTGTGCCTGGCCATTACCTGCTGAACAGCGTCCAGTCCGGTTCCAGCCCTGCGTGCCACGAACAACGAAGAAGCTGTTCAGTGCGCGCTTCGGCCCGGTCAGGCCCCGAACCAGGGCAAGTCCGGCTGGGTGTGTGTCGATCGTCACCGTCGTCCGGCTCGTAGTCGGACGCGCAAACGACTGCGTGATCAGGTCCGGGTCGTCCACTGCACCGCACCCGTGCTGCCCGTTGCCGACGGCTTACAACAGCTAGCACAATGGGGTGGATCGGTCCTGGTTGCCGTGTCCAGGGCGGGAGTTGAGCGTTCGGACCGGTGTAGGGACGTCACCGTGGATTGTGTCGGATGAGTTGTGGGACCGTCCGGAGCAGCTGCTGCACACCGGGATCCAGTGGGGGTACCTGCCGCAAGACCTCATTTCGGCTCAGGCATGACGTGAGGCAACCGCAACGACGTCACCTGGCTCCTGCCACTGCTCGAGGCGATCCCGCCGGTCCGTGGCCGGGTCGGCCGTCATCGCCGTAAGCCCGACTCACGGGCGCCGACCGAGGCTACGACCACGACGCGACCTGGTCCGCGCTCGCGGCATTGTGCTGGCCATCGCCAGACGCGGAACCCTGCACGGCACTGGGCTGGGCTGGGGACTTACCGATGGGTGGTCGAGTGGGCCTTTGCTTGGCTGTACGACTTCCGACGTCTCCGGATCCGCTGGGACTGCGGGCCTACATCCACGAGGCGTACCTGAAACTCGACTCATTGTGTTGGCGCGCCCCAAGAGGCCGCGCCCATGAACGCCGGGGGGCGACCCGAGGGGGACCGGATACAGTGCGCGAGACGGCAGCCTGGTCAGGAGGCGAAGCGTGACCGACACCAGCGACACCCGGCCCGCAGAGGGCGAAGCGCGAGCGCCGCGGCGGAGCCGACTGCGCCGCGTGATGCGCTACATCCCTCTGATCGCTCCCCTCCTGCTCTGGGCCGTGCCCTGCTGGGTGCTCCTGTACACCGGCCAGAGCTGGCCGCTGCCGGTCACGCTCGTCGGCACCGCTCTGTTCGCCCTCGGTCTCGTCGCTATGCCGCTCGCGATGGCGCGCGGCCACGGCCGGCGTCAGAAGGATCGGGCGGCGATCGTAGGTGACACCCTGCTGGGCACCAGCTGGGTTCTGTTCACCTGGTCCATTCTGATCGGCGGCCTCGCGCGGCTGGTCCTGACCGTGGCCGGGGTCGGCGAGGGGCAGGACCGGGCCCGAACCGTCACCTGGGCCGTCCTCGCCGTCAGCGCCGTACTGCTCGGCTGGGGGTACGCCGAAGCCCGCCGCGTGCCACGCGTGCGCCGACTCGACGTGCAACTCCCACGGCTGGGTGCCGGGTTGGACGGCCTCCGGGTCGTCCTCATCACCGACACCCACTACGGCCCGCTCGATCGCGCTCGCTGGTCGGCGCGGGTATGCGAGACGGTGAACACTTTGGAAGCCGACCTCGTCTGCCACACCGGTGACATCGCGGACGGCACCGCCGAGCGCCGCCGCGCCCAGGCCGTGCCACTCGGAACCGTGCGGGCCACCCGGGCCCGCGTGTACGTCACCGGGAACCACGAGTACTACAGCGAGGCCCAGGGCTGGGTCGACCTGATGGAGGAGCTGGGCTGGGAGCCGCTGCGCAACCGCCATCTCCTGCTCGAACGTGGCGGCGACACCCTCGTGGTGGCCGGCGTGGACGACGTCACCGCCGAGTCCTCCGGCCTGGCCGGCCACCGCGCCCACCTCGCCGGAGCCCTTGAGGGCGCCGACCCCGGTCTGCCCGTCCTGCTCCTGGCACACCAGCCCACGTTCGTCGACCGCGCCGCGGCGGGCGGTGTCGACCTCCAGCTCTCCGGACACACCCACGGCGGCCAGATCTGGCCCTTCCATTACCTGGTCCGCCTCGACCAGCCCGCCCTCGCCGGACTCAGCCGCCACGGCCTACGTACCCTCCTCTACACCAGCCGCGGCACCGGCTTCTGGGGCCCGCCGTTCCGCGTCTTCGCCCCCAGCGAGATCACCCTGCTCGTCCTCCGCTCCCCGGACGCGCCGGTCACGCGCCCGTCACGCACCGGTCGTTGAACCCGGGCGCACGATCATCAGGACCACGACGACCGCCCAGAGCAGGTTGAAGACGCCGGTGAGCCCGGCCAGGCGGGCGGCGGAGCGTGCCGTGTCCGTGTCCGTGCCCTCCGCCGCCGTGGACGTCGTCTCGATCATGCGTTCCTGGCCGGGCAGGATCGCCAGCGCCAGGATCGCGGCGGCGATCGTCGTCAGCACGATCGACGTGATCAGCCAGGCGTCGGTGAGGACGCCGAGCTGCTTGCCGGTGGCGATTCCGAAGACCGGGACCGCGACCCCGACGATCGCGTAACCGCTGCAGATCCGGTGGAGCAGCGCCACGGCGCCGGCGGAGCCTCCGTCCTCCTCGGCCGCCTTGCGCGCGTAGCGCGGGAACAACGACGCCGCCACGGCGATCGGCCCGACCACCAGGATCGAGGCGAGGACATGGATGGAGAGCAGCAGCTTGGTCACCGCGGGGCCCCTTCGGGAGATGCATGAATAAGTTGGCTGCCAATAGGTACCACGCCAATGCGTTCTATAGGTAGGCTGTCTACTCATGAAGGCAGACGCGGTGCGTGGGCACCTGGACGGACTGTTGCTGGCCGTGCTCGAACCCGGTCCGCTGCACGGCTACGCGATCATCGCGGCGGTCCAGCAGCGGAGCGACGGCGCGCTCCAGCTCCGTACGGGCACGATCTATCCGGCCCTGAACAGACTTGAGCGACTGGGACTGCTCGGCAGCAGCTGGGAGTCCGTCGGCGAGCGGCGGCGGCGCTGCTACCGCCTCACCGACGCGGGGCGCGGCACCCTGGAGAGCGAACGGACGGCATGGCACGAGTTCACGACGGCGATCGGCTCGGTCCTGAACCCGGCCGCCACAGCCGCCCCGACCCCCCGGCCCGCGACATGAGCGAGACGAAGGACATGAGCACCACGCACACGCCCGACGATCCCGTCGCGGACTACGTCGCCGTCCTGTCCGCCGCGCTGCACGGGCCCGTCCGGGCCAAGTCCCGGATGGTCCAGGAGATACGGGACGGCCTGACCGACACCGTGGAGGCCCACACTCGCGACGGCGTGCCCCCGGACCGGGCGGCCCTTCTGGCGGTGCGGGAGTTCGGCACGCCGGAGGAGCTGGTGCCCAGCTGTCAGCGGGAGTTGACCATCGCGCAGACCCGGCGGACCGCGCTGTCCGTCACCCTCACCGTCCCGTTCCTGATCGCCTGCTGGCATCTGATCTGGACCTCGGGCCAGGGCTGGCAGCTCCAGCAGACGGCGCAGCTGGTCGCCGTCCAACTGGCGGCTGTCGCGGCCGTCGCCACCCTGCTCGCGGCAGCGGCGCTCGCCGCCACCGGCGCGCTGGCGCGCAAGCTGCGGACACCGGAGCGGCTGCCGCTGGCCGTGGCCTGGGCGGGCACGACGGCCGGTGTGGCGATGGTGGTCGCCACGCTCGCGCTCGCCGTGCTGTCACCGCTGGCCACGAACTGGCCGCTGGTCACCCTCGCGGCCATGGTCACCGCCCTCTCCCACGGCATGGTGGCGTCCTCCGCCCGCGCCTGCCGCCGCTGCGCGCGCCTGCCCGCCGGGGCGTAGGGAACGCGGCCCGGGATGATCCCCCCCGGGCGGGTGTGTTGCACTCACCGGACTCGCGTTCGTGGTGACGTGACGCGGAGAGAACGCGCAAGAGGCGGAGGCACAGCGGTGCACGGTGAGTACAAGGTGCCGGGCGGCAGGCTCGTCGTCGTGGATCTGGACGCGCGGGACGGCGTGCTGCGTGATGTCCGGGTCGCCGGGGACTTCTTCCTGGAGCCGGACGAGGCGATCCAGGTCATCGACCGGGCGCTCGAAGGCGCGCCCGCCGATCTCGACGCGGTCGGTCTCGCCGCCCGTATCCGGACGGCGCTCCCGCCCGGCACCCAGATGTACGGGCTGACGAGCGAGGGCATCGCCATCGCCGTACGACGCGCGCTGGCCCACGCCACCGACTGGACGGACTACGACTGGCAGCTCATCCACATGGAGCCGCAGTCGCCCGCGCTCCACATGGCGCTGGACGAGGTCCTGACGACCGAGGTCGCGGCCGGCCGCCGCGCGCCCACGCTGCGCGTCTGGGAGTGGGCCTCCCCCGCCGTGGTGATCGGCAGCTTCCAGTCGCTGCGCAACGAGGTGGACCCGGCCGCCGCCGAACGGCACGGCGTCACGGTCGTACGGCGGATCTCGGGCGGCGGTGCCATGTTCATCGAGCCCGGCAACACCATCACGTACTCGCTGTCCGTCCCCGACGCCCTCGTACAGGGCCTGACGTTCGCCGACAGCTACGCCTATCTCGACGACTGGGTGCTCGGCGCGCTGGGCGACATGGGGATCAAGGCCTGGTACCAGCCCCTCAACGACATCGCCACCGAGGCGGGCAAGATCGCGGGCGCCGCGCAGAAGCGGGTGGTGGGCGGGGGCGCCGTACTGCACCACGTGACGATGGCGTACGACATCGACGCAGACAAGATGCTCGAAGTCCTGCGTATCGGCAGGGAGAAGCTCTCCGACAAGGGCACGCGCAGCGCGAAGAAGCGGGTGGACCCGCTGCGCCGCCAGACGGGTCTGCCGCGCGAGGCCGTCATCGAGCGGATGATCGGGTCCTTCCGGGGGCGGTACGGCCTTGTCGAGGGCAAGGTCACGGACGAGGAGATGGCGCGGGCGCGCGAGCTGGCGGAGACGAAGTTCGGTACGCCGGAGTGGACGGCCCGGGTGCCGTAGCCGGGGCGCCGAGCCCGGTTCGCTGCCGATGCCGTACCGGGGCCGCGGGGCCGGACGGCCCGGCATGCCTGCGGGCAGCGGCGCCCGCCCCGCCCGGTGGACCACTCCGGACGGCGACCCCGCTCCGGGCCGTCCGACTCCCCCACCGGGTGGCGGAGTGACCAACGGCCCTGGGCGACGGTCGCGTCCCTCACCGGCCACGGCTCTCCGGCACGCCGCGCGAGCCTCGGCGCTCCGTCCCCGGCCGAAGTCCCCGCCGACGGGCGCGGCCCGTGGAGACCGGCCGTCAACCTGCGGACCGCGACCTCAGCCACCCGCCCCTCGCGGTGTCACCAGCCCCGACTCGTAGGCGAACACCACCAGTTGGGCCCGGTCCCTGGCCCCCAGCTTCGTCATCGCCCGGCTGATGTGGGTCTTCGCCGTGAAGGGGCTGACGACCATGTACGCGGCGATCTCCTCGTTCGTCAGTCCGCGCGCCGCCAGCCCCGTCACCTCGCGCTCCCGCCGCGTCAGCGTCTCCAGGCCCGGCGCGGTCGAGCGGTCCGGCGGGCGGGACACGAACTCGCCGATCAGCCGACGCGTGATGGACGGCGACAGCAGCGCGTCCCCGCGCGCCGCGACGCGGACCGCCTGGAGCAGTTCGACCGGCTCCGTGTCCTTGAGCAGAAACCCGGCGGCCCCGGCACGCAGCGCGTCGAAGACGTACTCGTCCAGACCGTAGTTGGTGAGGATGACGACATGGACGCCCGCCAGGGCGGGGTCGGCCGCGATGTGCCGGGTGGTCTCGATGCCGGTCATCACCGGCATCTGTACGTCGATGAGCGCCACGTCCGGGACACACCGCCGCACCAGGTCCAGCCCCCGCTGCCCGTCGGCGGCCTCCCCGACCACCTCGATGCCCTCCTCGGCGTCGAGCAGCGCGCGGAACCCGGCCCGCATCAGGGCCTGGTCGTCCACCACCACGACCCGGACCGACTCCGACTCCGACTCCCGATCCCCGATCACACGCTCTCCAGGGGGAGTTCGGCCCGTACGGTGAATCCGCCGCCCGCGCCCGGCGCCGCGTGCAGCCGGCCGCCCAGCGCCGCGACGCGCTCGCGCATGCCCGTCAGGCCGGTGCCCTCGGCGACCTGATCGCCCGGCGCGGCAGGGCCCGCGTCCTCGATCTCGACCAGCAGGTGGCGCGCCCGGTGCGTCAGCCGTACCTCCGTCTTCGCGCGGTCCGCGTGCCGGGCCACATTGGTGAGGGCCTCCTGGACGATGCGGTACGCGGTCCGGTCGACGGCCCCCGGCAGCGGCCCGGGGGCCTTGTCGGTGTACGCGACCGAGACGGCGACGGCGATGCCCGCCGCCCTGGCCCGCTCCACGAGTTCGTCCAGCCGGTCCAGGCCCGTGCCCTGCGCCACGACATCCGTACGGAGGACTTCGAGCGTCGACCGCAGCTCACGCATGGCCTCGCCGCTCGCCTCCTGGATGGCCAGCAGCGCCTCGGGCACCTCGTCGCCGCGCTTGCGCGCGAGATGCACCGCGACACCCGCCTGCAGCTTGACGATCGAGATGGAGTGGGTGAGCGAGTCGTGCAACTCACGGGCGATCCGCAGCCGTTCCTCCCCCGCCCTGCGCAACGCGGCTTCCTCACGCGTGCGTTCGGCCTCGCGCGCCCGCTCCTCCGTCTGCCGCAGATAGGCCTGCCAGTTCTTGTCGACGAGTCCGGTGACGCCCGCCGAGAGGAACCAGCCGACCAGCAGCACGGTCCGCTCCACGATGTCGTCGGCGCCCGGGTCCACGGCGAAGAACACGGCGAGGAAGACGGCACTCGCCGCGATGCCGAGCGGCCGGCGACCGCTGCGCGCCGAGGCGTGGACGGCCGCGAGTACGGGGAAGGCGGCCCACGAGCCGGGCTGCCCGTGCAGGACGTACGCGAGCATGCAGAGCGTCGTCACGACCAGCACGGCGACCGGCGCGCGCCGGTGCGCGGCCAGCGTCAGACAGCCCACCACGATCAGCAGACCGTCGAGCGGGTCCGGGCCGGGGCTGTCGGCGACCACGGCCGCGAGCAGCACCACACCGCAGGTCAAGGCCGCGAGCGCCGTATCCAGCAGCGACGCCCGTCGGCCGGCCGCCGAGCCCTTCGATTCGCCCCCCATGGCGGCACTGTAGCCAGCGTGCGACGGGCCGCGCGTCATCCACGGCGACTGCTTCCGCGCTACTCCCCGCGCAGTAGTCGCCGCCCGGCACGGCATGGTGGGCGCAGGCCCGAATGTCATCGGCGGTACGACGCCCCGGGGCGGTGACCACGGAGATCATCGGCCCCATGACTCAGACGCGAACGTTTCGCTACACCACTCCGGAGCCGCCGAAGTCCGCGACCGGCGTCACCGCCGACGTCTACGCGCAGCTCGCCACCGACCTCGGCTTCGAGGCCGCGCCGACCTTCGTCGTCCTGTCGGCCGCTCCCCCGCTGCTGACGGCGACGTGGGCCGTGCTCCGCGAGTCCCTGCTGGCGGGTGTGGGGTCCCGCGTGGACAAGGAGGTGGTGGCCGCCGGGGTGTCACTCACCAACCGCTGTCCGTTCTGCGTGGACGCGCACACCGTGCTGCTGCACGCGACGGGCGAGCACGGCCTCGCCGAGACCGTCGCGCGCGGCGCGGAACCGGCCGATCCGGGGCACCGTCGGCTGCTCGCCTGGGGGAGGCGGATGGACGCGGGGCGCCCGTTCCCGGCGGAGCACACGCCCGAGTACATCGGGACGGGCCTCGCCTTCCACTTCATCAACCGCGTCGTGTCGGCGCTGCTGACCGAGGACATGCTGCCGGGCGACGACCGGAAGGGGCAGATTCTGCGGGACATGGCCGACGCGGACCTGTCCCGCACGGTCCGCCGCGAGCTGCCTCCCGGCGACAGCCTGCCCCTGCTGGAGACGGCGGGCCCGGCTCCCGCGTGGGCGGGTGACAGCCCGGTCGGCGCGGCTTTCGGCGCGCTGCGCACGGCGGCGCACCTGGGTGCGGGCCTGCTGAGCGACGAGGACGCGGCGTACGTACGGGAGACGGTGACCGCCTGGGACGGCGTCACCCCGCTCCCGCTGACCGGCGGCGACCTGCCGGGCCGGGACGAACGGCCGGGCGCCCGGCTCGCGTTGCTGGCGGCCCTCGCGCCGTACCGCGTCACGGACGAGGATGTGGCGGCGTGGCTCGTCCCGCCGCGCACCGACCACTGCCTGGTGCATCTGGTCGCCTTCGGCGCGATCTGCGCGGTGGAGCGCGTCGAGTCGGCCCTCATCGGCTCCGCCGCCGCGCCGGCCGGTGTCGGGGAGTCCGCGTGAGCGCCCCCGGGTCCACGGCGGTGGCCGACGCCTGGAACGGTCCCGTCGGCGCCCACTGGGCGGAGCATCACACCCGCTACGACGCGATGCTGGCCGACTTCGACGACGCCCTCTTCGCCGCGGCGGCTATCGGCGAACGGGACCGCGTCCTGGACGTGGGGTGCGGCAGCGGCCTGACGACCCGGCTGGCCGCCCGCCACGCCGCGCGGGGGCAGGTCACGGGTGTCGACATCTCGGCGCCCCTGCTCGACCGTGCCAGGTCGCTGACCGACGGCCGTGAACTGCCGCACGTCGGCTATGTGTTGGGGGACGCGCAGCTGTACCCGTTCCCGGCCGGGGCGTACGACGTGGTGATCAGCCGGGGCGGTGTGATGTTCTTCGCCGACCATGTCGCGGCCTTCACCAACATCGCGCGCGGTGTACGTCCCGGTGGCCGGCTCGCCCTGCTCTGTCCGCGCCCGGGGGCGCCGGACGGCGAGGAACGGGCCGCGCTCGGCCGACTGGCCGCGCTGGCCGGCCAGGACCGCCCGATCCAGGGCGAGTTGGCCGCCGCGATGGCGTCGCTCTCGGAGCCGTCCCGGGTCCGGGAGGTGCTGTCCGGGGCGGGGCTCGCGGATGTGGGCGTGGACGCCGTGACACGACCGGCCTGTTGGGGGCGCGACGCCCCGGACGCCGTCGACTTCTACCTCTCGCGGACGCCGGGACTGACCGTGCCCGACACCACGCGTGCGGAGATGGCGGCGGTACTGCGGCCGTACGAGTCGCGGCGAGGGGTGCTGCTGGGCGCCGGGGTGTGGATCGTCACCGCCCGGCGCCCTTGAGAGGGACCCGGCTCAGTCGGCCAGCGCGGGGATGATCTCGGAGCCGTACGTGTCGATCGTCGCTTCCTTCGCGTCGTGCATGTTGTAGACGGCGAACTGGTCGACGCCCAGGGCCTTCAGCGTCCGCAGCTTCTCGATGTGCGCCTCCGCCGGGCCGAGCAGGCAGAAGCGGTCCACGATGTCGTCGGGCACGAAGTCCGTGGAGGGGTTTCCGGCGCGGCCGTGGTGGCTGTAGTCGTAGCCCTCGCGCTGTTTGATGTACGTGGTGAGGGCGTCGGGCACCAGGTCGGAGTGCTCGCCGTAGCGGCTGACCAGATCGGCGACGTGGTTGCCGACCATCCCGCCGAACCAGCGGCACTGGTCGCGCGCGTGGTCGAGGTCGTCGCCGACGTAGGCGGGGGCGGCGACGCAGATGGTGACGGAGTCCGGGTCGCGTCCGGCGTCGGACGCGGCCGTCCGGACGGCGTTGACCATGGTCTCGGTGAGATACGGGTCGGCGAGCTGGAGGATGAAGCCGTCCGCCTGCGCGCCGGCCATCGCCAGGGCCTTCGGCCCGTACGCGGCCATCCACACCGGCAGCTTCCCGTCCCGCACCCAGGGCAGTTTGAGCGGCTTGCCGTCCACCAACGCCTCGCGGCCCTCGGCGAGTTCACGGATGACGTCGATGGCCTCACCGAGCCGCGCGAGGGTGTTGGGCGCGCGGCCGGCGACCCGCATGGCGGAGTCGCCGCGGCCGATGCCGCACACGGTGCGGTTGCCGTACATCTCGTTGAGCGTGGCGAAGGTGGACGCGGTCACCTCCCAGGTCCGGGTGCCCGGGTTGGTGACCATCGGCCCGACGATCAGCTTGGTGGTGTGTTCGAGGATGCGGCTGTAGATGACGAACGGCTCCTGCCACAGCACGGCGGAGTCGAAGGTCCAGCCGTAACGGAAGCCGTTGCGCTCGGCGCGCCGCATGAGGCCGACGACCGCCGATGCCGGCGGGTCGGTCTGCAGGACAAGTCCGAAGTCCATGGCCGGGCCACTCCCAACTTTCAGGTGAGGTACTGACAGGTGGCGCGGGGGGTGTAACTGCCGTGCCCCGCACGGCCGGTGTACTTCCGGCCGTCGATGACGAGTTCACCGCGCGACAGGACGGTCTCGACCTGTCCGGTGATCCGCTTCCCCTCGTACACCGAGTAGTCGACGTCCATGTGGTGCGTCTCGGCGGACAGGGTCTGCTGGGCGTGCGGGTCGTAGATGACGATGTCGGCGTCGGCGCCCGGCGCGATGGTGCCCTTCTTGGGGTAGAGGCCGAACATCCGGGCCGGGGTCGCGCAGGCGATCTCGATCCAGCGGCGCCGGGTGATGTGGCCGTCGACCACGGCCTGATGGAGGAGGTCCATCCGGTGTTCCACGCCAGGCAGCCCGTTGGGGATCTTGGAGAAGTCGCCGCGGCCCATCTCCTTCTGCCCGTTGAAGCAGAACGGGCAGTGGTCGGTGGAGACGACCTGGAGGTCGTTGGTGCGCAGCCCGCGCCAGAGGGCGGCCTGGTGTTCGCGGGGCCGCAGCGGTGTCGAGCAGACGTACTTGGCACCCTCGAAGTCCGGCTCGGCGAGATTGTCGGTGGACAGGAAGAGGTACTGCGGGCAGGTCTCGCCGAAGACGGGAAGTCCCTTGTCGCGGGCGGCCGCCAGTTCGGCGACGGCTTCCTCGGCGGAGACGTGCACGACGTAGAGCGGTGCTTCGGCGACGCGCGCGAGCTGGATCGCGCGGTGTGTCGCCTCGGCCTCCAGCAGGACCTTGCGTACCTCTCCGTGGTAGCGCGGATCGGTGCGTCCGGCGGCCAGGGCCTGTTCGACGAGGACGTCGATCGCGATGCCGTTCTCGGCGTGCATCATGATCAACCCCCCGTTGTGGGAGGCGCGTTGCATGGCACGCAGGATCTTGCCGTCGTCGCTGTAGAACACGCCGGGGTAGGCCATGAACAGCTTGAAGGAGGTGATGCCCTCCTGGACGAGGAGGTCCATCTCCTTGAGGGAGTCCTCGTTGACGTCGGCGAGGATCATGTGGAAGCCGTAGTCGATGGCACAGTTGCCGTCCGCCTTCGCGTACCAGGCGTCGAGCCCCTCGCGCAGCGCCTGGCCGGGCGACTGGATGGCGAAGTCCACGATGGTCGTGGTACCGCCCCAGGCGGCGGCACGGGTGCCGGTCTCGAAGGTGTCGGCGGCGAACGTCCCGCCGAACGGCATCTCCATGTGCGTATGGCCGTCGACACCGCCGGGGATGACGTACTTGCCGGTGGCGTCGATGACCCGGTCGGCGGTCCAACTCTCCGCCACGTCGGAGCCGTTGGAGGCGAGGGCGACGATCCGGCCGTCCTCGGTCAGTACGTCGGCGTGGACTTCGTCGGCGGCGGTGATGACCAGACCGCCCCGGACGAGCGTGCGATTACTCATGGCATGGGCTCCGTGACATGACTCGACGTGGCTGAGCGGGCAGGGCGCGGGATCGGCGCGGGCGGGGCGGGCGGCGCGGGCGGGGCGCTGAGGGACCCGACGTGGTGCTGTCCTCCGCCGCCGGACGGGCCCGCTCCGGCCACCCGTCCGGCGCATCGCCGACTAGACGCTGTTCAGGGCGCGTTCGAGGATCGCCGCGCCTTCCTCGGCCTCGGCGACCGTGAGGGAGAGCGGTGGGGCGATGCGCAGCACGCTGGTGTCGTGGCCGCCGCCCTTGCCGATCAGCAGCCCGCCCTCCCGCGCCGCCTCGGTCACCGCCGCGGCTGCCTCCGGGTTCGCCTCGTCGGTACCGGGCTTCACCAGCTCGATGCCGATCATCAGGCCGCGTCCGCGCACTTCCCGTACGGCGGGGACGGTCGCCCCCACCGCGCGCAGCCGCTCGATCAGCAGACCGCCGACACGGCGCGCGTTGCCGGGGAGGTCGTGCTCCAGGAGGTAGGCGAGGTTGGCGACGCCGGCCGCCATCGTGACGGGGCTGCCGCCGAAGGTCGAGATGGAGTTGGTGTCCAGGCAGTTCATGATCTCGGCGCGGGCGACGACGCCGCCGATGGACATGCCGTTGCCGATGCCCTTGGCGAAGGTGAGGATGTCCGGCGGACCGTTCTGGGCGTGCGCCTGCCAGCCCCAGAAATGGTCGCCGGTACGGCCCCAGCCGGTCTGCACCTCGTCGCTGATCCACAGGATGCCGTGCCGGTCGAGCACTTCGCGGAACGCGGCGTACAGCCCGTCCGGCGGTGAGGTGAAGCCGCCGACGCCCTGGATCGGTTCGGCGATCAGCGCGGCGGGCGCGCGGGTGTGCCCGAGCAGGTCCTCCAGATCGGCGACGCACGCGGCGATGAAGTCCGCGTCGGACAGCTGCGCGTACGGGCCCCGGGTGCGGACGCCGCCGTGCACGTACAGCGTCTGGAGCGGCGAGAGGCTCGTCGGGGACCAGCCGCTGTTGCCGGTGATGGACACGGCGGAGAAGGACCGGCCGTGGTAGCTGTTGCGCATGGCCAGGATCTGGTTGGAGCGGCGGTACGCGGTGGCGAGCAGCAGGGCCGTGTCGTTGGCCTCGGTGCCGGAGGTGGTGACGAAGACCCGGGCGTCCGGGATGCCGGACAGGTTGGCGACGCGCTCGGCGAACTCCACCATCGGGCGGTTCAGATAGAGCGTGGACGAGTGGATGATCCGCCCGGCCTGCTCGCTGACCGCCTTGGTGACCTCGGGGAGGGCGTGGGCGGTCATGGTGGTGAGGATGCCGCCGAAGAAGTCGAGGTAGCGGTTGCCGTCGGCGTCCCAGACGTGGCGGCCCTCGCCGTGGGTGAGTTCGATGGGCCGCCGGTAGTAGAGGGCCAGCCAGTCGGGCAGGACGGCGCGGTGCCGGCCGTGCAGGTCGGTGGCGGGGAGCCGGACCGGGCCGGCGTGGGACGGGTCGTCGTGGGAGTGGTCGGCGGCCGGGGCCGCGGCCGGGTTCGCGGGCGCCTCGGTCACGGCTGCACCAGCCCCTCGTACGCGTCGGGGCGGCGGTCCCGGTAGAACGCCCACTGCTGGCGCACCTCTTCGATGAGCCCGAAGTCCAGGTCCCTGACGACCAGTTCCTCCGCCTTGTCGCTCGCGGTCTCGCCGACGAACTGGCCGCGCGGGTCGACGAAGTACGACGTCCCGTAGAAGTCGTTGTCGCCGTACTCCTCCTGGCCGACGCGGTTGATCGCGGCGATGAAGTACTCGTTGGCGACGGCGGCGGCGGGCTGTTCCAGCTGCCACAGATAGCTGGAGAGGCCGCGTGAGGTGGCCGACGGGTTGTAGACCAGTTCGGCGCCGTTCAGGCCGAGTTGGCGCCAGCCCTCCGGGAAGTGCCGGTCGTAGCAGATGTACACGCCGATCTTGCCGACGGCGGTGTCGAAGACGGGCCAGCCCGCGTTGCCCGGCTTGAAGTAGTACTTCTCCCAGAATCCCTTGACCTGCGGGATGTGGTGCTTGCGGTACTTGCCGAGGTACGAACCGTCGGCGTCGATCACGGCCGCGGTGTTGTAGTAGAACCCGGACTGCTCGACCTCGAAGACCGGCACGACGACGACCATTCCGGTCTCGCGCGCGAGGTCCCGCATCCGGGTCACGGTGGGCCCGTCGGGGACCGCCTCGGCCCACCGGTAGTGCTCGGGCTCCTGCACCTGGCAGAAGTAGGGGGCGTTGAACACCTCCTGGAAACCGATCACCTGGGCGCCCTGCCGGGCCGCCTCGCGGGCGTGCTCCTCATGCTTGGCGATCATGGATTCGGTGTCGCCGGTCCAGGTCGCCTGGACGAGTGCGGCGCGTACGACTCTGGCCACGAGCTGCTCCTTCGGCGGAAGGTCGAGCGTTCTCCCGGGCTGATCACGAGGTGGTCCCCAGTGCTTCCCGGGTGCTTTCCGAGCACTTTCTACGCCCGTAGATACGGTACGTAGGAGGAGAACCTAAGCCCGCCGTCCCACGGGGGCAAGACCATCGCTGTTAAGCCGCAGAGTCGATCATGATTCGCACCCGGCCGGTCCACAGAGCGCCGTGGACCGGCCGAGAACGGGCATCGCCGAGGTCAGACGCCGCCCATCCCCGCGCTCCGCAGCGCACGGGCCAGATCGCGCTCGTTGGTGGTGGAGACGCCCCGGGCCGCCTCCAGCAGCAGCGGGACCAGGCGCGGCGGGTCCACCACCGCGATCCGCGCCGCGTCCTCGGGCGTACGGGCCCGCACGAAGGCCCCGAGCAGCGCCTGGACCTCCTGGGCGCGGCCCGCGTCGCCGAGTGCGGAGACCACCTCGCCGATGTCCTCGGGGGACCGGGAGATGCCCTGGCGCAGCAGTACACCGCAGTCCGCGTCGCGGCCGGCCATGGCGAGCGCGCCCGCCGCCGCGGCGAGTCTGTCGGGCGGCAGGGACGACACCTCCCACAGCACCGACGCCCAGTCGGCGCCGAGCTCGGCTCGGTGCAGTTCGGCGGCGAGGAACGGCAGTTGCTCGGCGGGTCCGGCCGCCGCCTCGTAGAGCACCACGTGCGCCTCGCCGGTGCGACCGGCGGCCCGTAGCCGTACGAGGACGGCCACGGTGTCCAGCGCGGCGCGGCGTGCCTCCGACTGCTGCCGGGTCATGCCGCCCTCGGAGTCCCCGTCGCGGGCCTTGCCGGAGCCCGTCGCACCGCCGAAGCGGGCACCGCGCGGTGCCGCGGTGGCGGCGGGCGGGTTGATGGGCGTGGCCGCCGCCGGATCGGTGGCGTCGGTGAAGGCGTAGCGCGCGCCCCGCTGCTTGCGCTGCTTGCGGCGCTGGCCGGGCACCTGCGCCATTTCCTGCGAATCGTCCGGGCGTACGGCGGGGTTGGAGCCCGTGTCGCCCGGGTTGCCCTCGTCCCCCACGCCCCGGCGGCTGTCCGGGCCGCCCCAGCCCTCGGAGTCGCGTCTGCCGTCGCCGCCGTCGCGGGAGCCGGTCCCGCCGCCCCGGCCGGGCTCCGGCCGGAACCACTCGTCGGGCGCGGCGGGCCGCCCCCCGTCAGGACGGCCGAAAACCGACTGGTCGTCGACCGCCGGCTCCTCGGCCCGGTACCACCCGTCGGCGGCCGTGGGCCTGGCCTCCGGCGAGCCGTACTCCGGGGCGGGCGCGGCGTGCGCGGGCGAGGACGAGCGCGGGGTGGGTGCGCCGTGCGCGCCGTGGGTGGAGTGCGAGGCGGGCGCGTTCGACGGCTCGGCGACAACCGCGAGGCGTTCGCGCAGCTCGGTGCAGCGGGCCGTGGCGCGCGCGTAGTCGTCACGGACCCAGGCCAGGTCGTACTCGAGCTGGTCCGCCTCGGGCGAGCCCTCGGCGACCAGCCTGAGGCGGCGCATCACCTCGTCGGCGCGGCCCGCGGCCGTGGCCTGTTCGTGCTGCATCAGCCGCAGCCGCTCGCGGAGCGCGTCGAGGCCGCCGGGGAGCCGGTCGTGCGCGGCGGCGGACGCGGCGTGCAGCCTGCTCGCGCGGGCCGTCTCCCGGTCGACGGGCCGGTTCTCATGGCTCGCGGCGAGATCGTGGAGCAGGGACTCGACCACGTCCCAGGGCGGCACCTCGGCGCCGTCGAGACAGGCCCGGAGTCCTTCGGGGTCGCGCTGCCTGAACACCGCGTACCAGCCGCCGTCCGGGTCGAGGAGCGCCGTCATCCCACGGAAGTACCGCGCGAAAGCCCCGATCTCCGCCGGAAGTTCATGCCTTGTCATTGCTGTCTTTCCCGCCCCTGCCCTGCTGCGCACTGCCGTAAGGGAACCGTCCGGCCCGCCGGCATGAAACCGCAGCCGTGTTACGTGACGGCTACGCGGGATTGTCGCGCACGGTGCGGTGCGATCACTCAAGTATGGCTTCAGCGAGTGGCCGACGTCACGTTTCCCAGGAAAAGAACTGGTTACAGGTCAAGGTTGTTTCACAAGTCGGCGCGCCGACAAGGCGTCAGAAAGTCACCACGATTCCGGTGTGCACGCGCTTGCCGCGCCGTACGAGCGCGGCCGGCTTCTGGACGAGCCAGGACTGCCAGGTGTACTTGCGGGCCAGGAGCTTGTCGATCCGCTTGATCTCGTCGCCCTCCAGCAGCCGGGCCGTCCCCTCGGCGCTCGCCGCGCCCGGCGCGATGCGCCCGCGCATGTCGCACGCGGTCACGACGACACGGCTGTTGTTACGGATCCGCTTGACCTTCCAGGAGTCGCTGCGGGTCCAGATGTACAACTCGCCGTTGTCGACGGCGTGCCAGACCGGGGTGTCGACCCCGCTGCCGTCCTTGCGGTAGGTGGTGAGGCTGACGTAGCGGCTGCGTCCGAGCGCGTCGAGAGTCATGTCCCGGAGACTACGCCGCGACCGGAACCGCGTCCGCCGGAACCGCGCCGACCGGCCACGGAAGCCCCGCAGGCCGCCGGGACGCGTGTCCGGCGCCGCCCCGAGGACTCAGGGGCTG